>JAAYBR010000139.1 GCA_012730045.1 Candidatus Hydrogenedentota bacterium
CGAAGGGCCAGGCCTGCCCTGGGGTGCCCGGACAGAAGGAATCATGCCCCAACGGGGCAGCCGAAATTACTGCGGGGTGCCGCGACGGCCGCCGTCGGTTTTCGTGTGCCCCCGCGCGGGCAAGCCCGCGCGAAGAAAGGCGGCAGCAAGCTACCGCACTCCAAGGCGCTGCGCGCTGCGCGGACCCGGGGCGGCGGGGAGAGGCGGGGGCCAGGAAAGAAGCGCCCGGGGGATTAGTGGTACCATCTGCGGAACGGCGGGACGGAAGCGGCCAGGCTGGAGCCTGGCGGCCCCAGGGGGCGGGCATGGCGGGCGGTGGCGGGCGGTTGGCGGTGCGGGTGATGACGTTCCGGACAAGGCCGGCGGGACGCCGGCGCCACGGGCGGGCATGGCGGGCGGTTGGCGGTGCGGGTGATGACGTTCCGGACAAGGCCGGCGGGACGCCGGCGCCACGGGCGGGCATGCCGGGCGGTGGCGGGTGTTGCGGGTGTCATGGGCGTTTTATTGGAGGGTTTGTCTTGACCCGTGCTTGGACGCGCATAGACCACGGTGTTGCGGCCGTGGGGAACGGGCTGGTGGAGCGGCGGTGGTCGCTGTTTTTGGGGCGGCTGGAGGAGCTGCACCAGGTGTTTCCCGGGCGGGGGTATGTGGAGTGGCTGGAGGGGCCGGGGCATGACTTGGACCCCGCGGATTTTGGCGCGGGGGAGGGGCCAAGGACGGTGCCGGAGTGGAGCGAGTCGTGTTCGGCCTTCGGCGCGCAGCTCACGCTGCGGCGCATGGCGGGGCCGCTGGTGTTCATGATGGACGTGACGGCGCCGCACGGGCTGCCGGCGTTTGTCCGCGAGACGCGGGTGCTGAACGCGGGGTCCGCGCCGGTGACGGTGCCGCAGGCGGTGCTGGAGAGCCTGCCGCTGCGCCGCGACGGCGCGGGGGTGCTGGACCCGGACGGCGCGCGGCATGCGGAGGGGCTGGCGGTGGAGGCGGGGGCCTTTGCCCCCGTGGCGGCGGAGCTGAAGGGGCTGGGCGGGATCGGCGTGCTGCTGGGCGCGGCGGCCCCGCTGCGCTACGAGCTGTTTTCCCCGGACGCGGCGCGCTGCGTGGCGCGCCTGCCGGGGCCGCTGACGCTGGCGCCGGGCCGGGGATGGCGGGGTCCGGCGGTGTTTACGGTGTTTTACCAGGGCGCGCCCGGCGCGGGGACCCGGCGGGTTCTGCGGGAGCTGGCGTGCCTTCTGGAAGAGCGGGAGCGCGGTCCGGAGAAGGACGGCGCCCCGCCGGAAAGGGTTGAATGACATCCTCTGAAGAGGTTTTCACCTGCGACATCACCGCCCTGGCCACGGGCGGCGACGGCCTGGGCCGCGTGGACGGGCGGGTGTGCTTTGTGCCCTTCGCCTACCCCGGCGACCGGGTGCGCGCGCGGGTGGTCCGCCGCACGCCCAAGGCATGGTGGGGCGCGCTGGAGGCGGTGGAGACGCCGTCGCCGGACCGCATCCCCTGCCTGGAGGGGAGGACGGAGGCCGACGCCGCGTATGTCTGGGGCGAGCTGGCCTACGACGCCCAGACCGTGTGGAAGCGGCGGATTGTCGCCGACTGCCTGGCGCGCATCGGGAAGATCGCTGTGGAGGTGGAATGGGTGGCCGACCCGGCGTCCCGCCACGGCTACCGCACGCGCGCGGAATTCCACGGCGACGGCCGCCATGTGGGCTACTTCGCCCACGGCACCCGCGAGATCGTGCCGGTGGCGTCCTGCCCCCTCTGCCACGACGCGGTGAACGCCGTGCTCGCGGAGCTGGGCCCGACGCGGATCAAGGGCTCCGTCACCGTGACGGCGCACCCGGAGACCGGGGAGACGATGCTGTGGGCCTCTCCGGGGATGGGGCCGTACCTGTCGCGGCGTTTTGCCAACGTGAACGCCCCGCGGGACCCCCGGCCCCGCGCGCGCTTCGTGGTGGACGGGGTGCCCGTGGTGAACGGGACCTTCTGCCAGTCGAGCCTGACGCTCAACCGCCTGCTGGTGGGGACGGTGCGGGAGATGGCCGGGGACTGCGGCTCCCTGCTTGACCTGTACTGCGGCAGCGGCAACCTGTCGCTGGGCCTGGCCCGGGCGGGGGTCCGTGTGACGGGCATGGACCACGCGGGGGCGGCGGTGCGGGCGGCGGCGGAGACCGGCGCGGGCGACTACCGGGCGGGGGACGAGGCGGCCATGTGCGCCCTGGCGGCGGGGCGGCGGTGGGACACGGTGGTGCTGGACCCGCCGCGCGCGGGGGCGGCGGCCGTGGTGGAGGCGGCGGCGGCCGCGGCGGCGGCGCGCATCGTGTGCGTGTCCTGCGACCCCGCCACGCTGGCGCGCGACCTGGCGGCCTTTGCGGGGCTGGGCTGGCGGGTGAGACGGGCCGTGGCGCTGGACCTGTTCCCCTGCACTCCCCATGTCGAGACGGCCTGCCTGCTGGAAAGGGACTGAACGGAATGCACGGAGACGCCCCCCTTCACATCTGTGTTTATGCCGCGTCGTCATGCGCGGTGGACGAGGCCTACAAGGAGGCGGCCCGGCGGCTGGGCACGCTCATCGGCGAACGCGGCGCGACGCTGGTCTACGGCGCGGGCAACATCGGGCTCATGGGCGAATGCGCGCTGGCGGTCCACGCGGCGGGCGGGCGCGTGGTCGGCGTGATTCCCGACCGGCTGGCGGACCTGGAACTGGCCTACCGCGAGGCCGACGAGCTGGTCGTGACCGAGACCATGCGCGACCGCAAGCGGATCATGGCGGAGCGGGCGGACGCGTTTGTGGCCCTTCCGGGGAGCATCGGCACGCTGGAGGAGATGCTGGAGGTGCTCGTGCTGCGGCAGCTCGGCTACCACCGCAAGCCCTGCGCCTTCCTCAATGTTAACGGGTTCTTCGACCCCCTCTTCCAGATGTTCGCCCGGCTCGTTGAGGAGAATTTCCTCAAAGAGTCCGCCCTGGACATGTTTCACGTCTGCATGACCCCCGAGGCCGTTTTCGAGTATCTGGACAACTACACGCCCCACCAGCCCGAGCCCAAGTGGTTCTGAGCGGGGGGGGCTGACCAGTCGGACCCGTCGGACCCGTCTGACTGGTCCGATGGGGCGGAAGAATCGGACCGATCCGACGGATCCGACCGATCGGTCGGATGTTTTTCGGAGAAATATCCCCCGCACGGGGAATGTTTCCTTGGGAGTCAAGGAACCGGGGTTTTTCAACAAGGAGACACACCATGAACACCTTTGACGCCATCGAGGCCCGCCGCGCGGTGAAGCACTTTGATCCGGAGCACCGGCTCACCCCGGAGGAGGAGAAGCGGCTCTTCGAGGCGGTGTTGCTGTCCCCCACCTCCTTCAACATCCAGAACTGGCGCTTTGTCGTGGTGCGGGATTCGGCGCTCCGGGAGCAGGTCAGGGCGGCGGCGTGGAACCAGGCGCAGGTGACGGACGCGGCGCTGCTGGTGGTGCTCTGCGCCGACCTGAAATCCTGGGAGAAGTCGCCGGAGCGCTACTGGCGCACCGCGCCGCCGGAGTTCCGCGACTTCGTGGTGCCGGCCATTGACGCCTATTACCGGGGGCGCGAGGGGGTGCAGCGCGACGAGGCGATGCGCTCCTGCGGCATTGCGGCGCAGACCCTCATGCTGGCCGCCAAGACGCTGGGCTATGACTCCTGCCCCATGGTCGGCTTCGATTTCGACGCGGTGGGCAGACTGGTCAACCTGCCGGAGGACCACGTCATAGGGCTGATGGTGTCCGTGGGCAAGGCGGTGGAACCCGCCCGTCCCCGGGGCGGCCAGCTCGCGCTGGACGAGGTGGTGGTGACGGACCGGTTCGCCTGAGCAGTCCCGCAGGCATACCGTTAGCCCCCAAACAGTCGGGAATGTTCGGTTGACGGGGGACGGAGACCTGTGGTAACTTCCGGATTCGCCCTGATTCAACAGGAGACCCGGATTCCCAGTGAGACTGCCGCGAACCGGAAAATTGCGCGCCCTCGGCGCCGCGGGCCTGATCGTCCTGACACTGGCTTTTGGGCAGGGGTGCGCCCATTTGCGCGCGCCGTGGTCGGACCACGACCCCTGCCGGCCGGAAGAGACCCCCGGGGTTTCGGCCGGCCGCCCCTCGGTTTGGCCGGTGGACGCTCCGGACCGGCAGGTGGTGTCGGAATACGGGGTGCGGCGGGGGCGCAGCCGCCGTCACAAGGGGATAGACATCAAGTGCGCGGAGGGGACGCCGGTGCGGGCGACGGCGGACGGGGTGGTGACGGAGGTGCGGACCCAGGGGGCCTATGGGAAGATCATCGTGGTGGATCACGGGGACGGGTATTCCACGGCATACGCGCACCTGTGCAAGCAGCACGCAAGCCCCGGGCAGGAGGTGCGGCGGGGGGAGATTCTGGGGGGGGCCGGGCGCTCGGGCAACGCGAGCTGCACGCACCTGCACTACGAGGTGCGGCGGAACGGCACGGCGACGAACCCCCGGCCCTATCTTCCGTGACCGCCCCTGCCGACCCCCTGCCGACACGCGCCACCGTGCGGGCGTATGGTAGCATAAGCCGCCGCCCCGTGTGAAACGGGGAGCGGTTTCCGGTCCCGGCGAAGTCCGGGCCGCACGATGAAGGAGTCACGGCATGGACCGAGCGGTGCTGGACGCGTATTTCAGCGGGGACGAGCTGGCGAAGGCGCTGGAGATGACCGTCACGGAGGTGGGCACGGGCACGGCCACCGTCACCATGCCCATCCGCAAAATGCACCAGAACGGCCTGGGCAAGGCCCACGGCGGCGCGATCTTCTCCCTCGCCGACTTCTGCTTCGCCGTCGCGGCGAACAGCCACGGCCAGGTCTCCGTGGCCGCCACGGTGAGCATCAATTTCCTGCGCCCCCCGGCGGACGGCATCCTCACCGCGCGGGCCGTTGAAATCCAGCGCGGCCGCCGCCTCGGCACCTACGACGTGGACGTCACCGACGACCGCGGCAAGAAAATCGCCATCTTCCGCGGCACCGTCGCCATCATGGAGGAGACCCTCGCCAGCGTGGTTGCAAAGCGGACGACACAGGAATAGCCCATGCGCTACTGGCTGATGGCGGCGACGGCGGCGGTCCTCTTTGCGGGATCGTTTGCCGCGCGCAGCCTGCTGGTGCCGTCTTCCGGGACGGCGGCGGGGGCGGGGTCCGCCGCGCCGGGGCGGATCGTCTCGCTGTCGCCGGGCATCACGGAGTCGCTGTTCGCCGTGGGGGCGGGCGGGCAGGTCGTGGGGGTGACGACCTACTGCAACTGGCCGCCGGAGGCGCGCCCGCTGCCGCGCGTGGGCGCGTTTCTGGACACCAATTTCGAGGCCATCGTGGGCCTGGCGCCCGACCTGGTGGTGCTGATGCCGTCGCACCGGGACCACCGCGCGGAGCTGGAACGGCTCGGCCTGCGCACGGAGGTGGTGGACCAGACGCTGCTGGAGGACATCCCGGCGAGTCTGGAGCTGCTGGGGCGGCTCACGGGGCATGAGGCGGAGGGGCGGGGGGCAGCGGCGATGCTGCGCGGCCAGATCACCCGCGTGCGGGACAGGGTGCGGGGCGCGGCGCGCCCCCGCGTGCTGCTGTCCGCCGGGCGCGATCTCGCGGCCAAGCGCCTCTCGGAGGTGTATGTCGCGGGGCACCGGACCTTTCTGGGGCAGCTGCTGGACGCGGCGGGGGCGGAGAACGCCTTTCCGGACAGCGCGGTGGACTATCCGGCCCTCTCGGGCGAGGCGATCCTGCGGCTGGACCCCGACATGATTCTGGAGGTGGTGATGTCGGACACGGACATCGCGCCGGAGGACGCGGCCGCGGCCTGGCGCGGGCTGGAAGGGCTGCGCGCGGCGCGCGAGGACCGCATCGTGGTCCTTCAGGGCGCGCATCTCACCATCCCCGGCCCGCGCGTCGGCGCGGCGCTGGAGGAACTGGCCCGGGCGGTCCACCCGCAACTCGACTGGGCCGCGCCATGACCGCGCCGGCCTTCGAACTGAACGGCGTCACCCTCGCCCTGGACGGGAAACCGATCCTGGACGGCGTGGGGTTTGTCCTGGAGGCGGGCGAGTCGCTGGCGGTGATCGGGCCGAACGGCGCGGGCAAGACCACCCTGCTGCGGTGCCTGCTGCGGATGCTGTCCGGCGCGCGCGGGGAGATCCGGGTGTTCGGCGACGACCTGGCGCGGCTCCCCCGCCGCGAATTGGCGCGGCGCGTGGCCTATGTGCCGCAGGCGGAGGGCCGCGCGCTCCCCTTCACAGCGCGCGAGTTCATGCTCATGGCGCGCTACCCGCACCTGGACGCCTTCGGGCGGCCGGGCCGCGCGGACGAGGAGGCGGTGGCGCGCGCCGCGGAGCGCTGCGGCGTGGCCGCATTCCTCGACCGGCGCATGGACACCCTCAGCGGCGGCGAGCGGCAGACGGTCTTCGTGGCCGCCGCCGTGGCGCAGGCGCCGCGCGCGCTGCTGCTTGACGAGCCGTCCACCTTCCTCGACTACCGGCACCAGGCGGCGCTGGGCGACCTGGTGGAGGGGCTCAACCGGCGCGACGGACTCACGGTGGTCTCCGTGACCCACGACCTGAACCAGGGCGCGCTGACGGGCGGCAAGGTGCTGGCGCTGAAGGCGGGGCGGGTCGCGTTCTTCGGCGAACCCGGCGCGCTGACCGCGGACCCCGCGCTGCTGGAGGACATCTACGGCACGGGCTTCGACTTCCTCCGCCACCCGCGGACCGGCGAAGTCATTGTGGCCCCCGTGAGGGGCGCGCCATGAAGCGGAGCGTCCTGCCCATCCTGCTGATCGCCCTCGGCGCGGGGGTCTGCCTGCTGGCCGCGCCGTTCTTCGGCGTGACCACCAGCCCCCTGTCCGCCGCCCTGGACCCCTTCGGCGCGGGCATGGAGGCCGTGGTCTTCTGGCGCATCCGCGTGCCGCGCGTGCTGACCGCCTTCCTCGCGGGCGCGGGGCTGGGCGTGTGCGGCATGGCGTTCCAGGCGCTGTTCCGCAACCCCCTGGCGACGCCGTACACCCTCGGCGTGTCCAGCGGCGCGTCGCTGGGGGCGGCGCTGTACCTGCGGCTGGGGCTGGCGGGCACGCTGCTCGGCGCGGGGGGCGCGTCCGGGGCGGCCTTTGCGGGGGCGGCGGCGGCCACCCTGCTGGTGTACGGCGTGGCGCGGGCGCGCGGGGGCAGCTCCGGGGCGACGCTGCTGCTGGCGGGCGTGGCCGTGAGCTTCTTCCTGTCCAGCATGATCCTCGCAGTGCAGTACAGCGCCAACCTGCACGACTCCTTCCGCCTGCTGCGGTGGCTCATGGGCGGGCTGGGCATGGTGGGCTACGACGCCGTGCTGGGCGTGCTGCCCTTCGCGGGCACGGGCGCCGGTGTGATCGCCCTGATGACGCAGGAGCTCAACCTGGTGGCCACGGGCGAGGATCTCGCCCTGAGCCGCGGCATGGACGTGGTCCGGTTCCGGCGGCTGCTGTTTTTCGCCGTGTCGCTCACCGTGGGCGGGGTGGTGGCCGTGTGCGGGCCCATCGGCTTCGTGGGCATGATGGCCCCGCACATCTGCCGGCTGATGGTCGGGCCGGACCACCGGCGGCTCTTCCCCGCGACGCTGCTCTTCGGCGGGGCCTTCCTGACGGTGTGCGACGCCGTGGCGCGGTGCGTCCTCGCGCCGGTGGAGATTCCCGTGGGCATCGTCACGGCCATGCTCGGCGGGCCGTTTTTCCTGTGGCTGCTGCTGACGCGGCGGGAGGAGACGTTCTGACGGGCGGCGTCTGTCATGCCGCGAAAGAAGAGGGCGCAGCAAGCGGCGCCCCTACATGCGCGTACTCCAGGCATGGGCGAAAACACTGGTGTCACCGCCCGTAGGGGCGCCGCTTGCCGCGCCCCCGCCCATGCCGTGGGCATGCGCGAAGACACCGGGGCGCCCTTCCGTAGGGGCGCTGCTTGCCGCGCCCTGGAACGGACACGACCGCCTCCGTTCGCGCGGCGACCGGTCACACGGGACGGGCGCGGATGACCTCGTCGAGGTCGTAGACCCCCTCGACCTCGTGGTCCGGCGGCACGACCAGGTAGTCGGCTTCGGGCCAGTCGCCCGAGAGGAGCCCCTCGATCAGGCGGATGCTGCCCGCGATGCGGCGCAGTTCCTTGCCCTCGCCCGCGGCGAGGGCCCCGATCCGCTCATACACCCCGGCGCAGCGCGTCTCGGGCACGTCAATGAACCAGACCGACCCGCTGTCGTGGGTGACGTTCATGGTCTCGTAGATGTACTTTGCGTTCTCCTCGCCGTAGATTTCGACCAGCTTGGCCAGGTCGGGCGTGGAGCCGGTCCACTCGCGCGTGGAGCTGTCCGAGAAGACCGACGCGCCGCGCTCGGAATAGCCCGTGCTCGCCCAGGTCTGGCTCGGGTTGTCGGCGAAATGCTCCTTGAAGGCCTCCTTCGACCCGAGGAAGAGCGTGGTGCAGTCGTGGGCGCGGGGGATCACGAGGGGGAAGCGGCGCGCGCGCAGGCCGAGGGTGGCGTTGCCGCAGAGGCCGTAGCCCAGGAGCACGGCGTCATAGGCGGTCTCCCCGGCGGCGACGGCGTCAATCTGCCCCTGGAGCAGTTCCCGGAGCCGTCCCGGCGCATTGTGCTCGCCCTTCTCGGTGAACACGGGGTCCACGGTGTGCGGGGTTTTGAAGAGGCAGTAGCCCACCTCGCGGGTGAGCACGTCGCAGGAGAGCAGCTTGAAGCGCATGGCGGGGCGCCTAGTCGCGCGGCGCGGGGTCGGGGGAGAGGAGCGCTCGCTTGTCGTCCACGTCCTTAAACTCCTCCGCCGACTCCAGGGGCTCCTTCTGCTCCTCGATCACGGGCCACCGTTCGCTGAGCTCGCGGTTCAGGTCAATGTACTCGCGCCACTTCTCCGGCACCTCGTCCTCCGAGAAGATGGCGTGGACGGGGCAGGCGTCCACGCAGACGCCGCAGTCAATGCACTCCGCCGGGTCAATGGCGAGCATGTTGGCGCCCTCGTGGAAGCAGGCCACGGGGCAGACCACCACGCACTCGGTGTACTTGCACTTGATGCAGGGCTCGCAGACGATGAACGCCATGGACGGATGCACTCCCTGGGTTTCCGCGCCGGGCACAAGGCACCCGGCGGGCGCGTTCCTGATTGTAGCCCTAAACGCGGAAACCCGTCAAAATATTCGCGGGAACGGCCGACTTGAAACGGAAGCACGCAGGGTATATAACCAACGCGCGGGCCCATGAACGCCGAACGGTGGCGGACAGCCCGCCCTGAGGCCGTGGCAATGAAAAACCTCGCGCTGGACAGTGGACGGATTGCGGCGTTCTGCCGGAAATGGGATGTCGAGGAGATGTCCCTGTTTGGCTCCGTGTTGCGGGACGATTTTCGTCCGGAAAGCGACGTTGACGTGCTGGTGTCGTTCGCACCCGGCGCGGCCCGCACGCTTTTCGACCTGGTGCGGATGCGGGATGAGCTGGCCGGAATTCTCGGGAGACCGGTGGACATGGTGAGCCGGCGCGGACTGGAGTCCGGAGGCAACCCCCTTCGGCGGGAATCCATTCTGAAGTCTGCGGAGCTGGTGTATGGACCGTGACCGGACATACCTGCTGGACATTCTTGATGCGGCGCGGTTGGCTGTGCGGTATTTGGAGGGCATTTCGCTGGAAGCGTTTGTCTCCAACATGCAGCTTCAAGACGCCGTGGTGCGTCGCTTGGAGATCATGGGGGAGGCGGCGAGGAGAATGTCTCCCCAAACGAAAGAGGCCAAGCCCGACCTTCCCTGGAGGGAAATGGCCGGATTGCGCAATCTTCTCATCCACGAATACGGCGCGGTGGATATGACGCTGGTTTGGCAGACGGTACACGCCGAACTTCCGGAACTCATCCGGAAGCTTCAGGACATGACAGGGATCTGACCGGGAATCCGCGCTATCCCAGTGCCTGGGCGGGATCGAGGCAGTACGCGTTGATTTTCTCGATGTAGGGCAGCGCGTGCTCCAGGTCGAGGGCGCGGTGGTCGGCGATGATGGTCATGGGGAGGATGCTGCGCACGACGACGCGCTCCTCGCCGTCCACCATGCGGGCCACGGGCTGGCGGCAGATGGACCCCAGGCCGATGGCCGTGACCTGGGGCTCGATCAGGTCCAGCAGGGGCACGGAAATGGGGCAGTCGCGCGGCGTGGTGCTGCCGATGTTCGACACCAGGATGGTGGCGCTGAAGAGGTTTTCCGGTGTGAGCCGGTCCTCCGGCGGGGTGGCGTCCCAGCGGTGCTGCTCCTCCGGGGACACCTTGGGCAGGCGCCTGGGGCCGACGAAGTTGGCGTAAATCCGCCAGAGCACCCGCAGGTCAAACCTGAGCAGGCGGCGGACCGTGTCGCCCACGGCGGCCTTGCGCAGGAGGAGGTCCACGTTCGTGTTTGCGGCCCTGTGCGCGAGGTCCTCCATGGACGCGCAGACGGCGGCCAGGGATTTCGCGCCCACGTCGCGCACCACCGGGGTGATCATGCGGCCGTCGGCGGAGCGGAAGGGCACGGCGATGTTCACCTCATCAAAACAGGTGATGGATCCGACCGAGGCCAGGGGGCTGTAGGAGATGTGGGCGTTTAGATCCGGGGAGAACCGCAGGGCCTCGGCGACCAGTTTCAGCATGACGGCGTTGAGCGTGAGCCGGACGCCCGTGTAGGCCGGGTTCTTCTTCGCGGCCCGGAGCCAGTCGAGCACGGCGTCCACGTCCAGGTCGAGCTGCGCCGCGGCGTGGGGGGCCTTCCGCCAGCCCTCCAGCGTCTTGTTCGCCACCACGCGGCGCTGGATGTCGAAATGCTTTGTCGTGGTCCTGCGGGAAGGCACAAATTGCATGGGAATCCTTGTGGTATTGCGGAGGCGCCCCCTTCCCCCGCGGGGATGCGCAACTATACCATTTTCGGGCGGCCGCGTTCGAATAAGGCCGAAAAGGGGGCCTATTCGAGCACCGGGCCGGGCTGGAGGCAGCAGTCTTTCATCCGCTCCATGAAGGGCAGGACATGCTCCAGGTCCATCACGCGGTGGTCAAACATGATGGTCAGCGGCAGGATGCTGCGCGCGGCGACCCGTTCCTCCCCGCCTTCCCGGACCACCACGGCCCGCCGCACGACGGAACCGAGCGCGATGGCCGCGGTCTGCGGCTGGATGATGACGATCAGCGGCGCGGCGAAGTAGGTTCCGCGCGGCGCGGTGCTGCCCACATTGGAGACGAGCACGGTGGCGCTCAGGAGGTTTTCCGGCGTGACGCGCTTTTCCGGCGGCGTCTCGCGCAAGCGCCGCCGTGCGGCGGCGGACACCCGGGGCAGCCGGCCCGGCCCCAGGAAATTCGCCCACAGCCGCCAGAGCACGCGCGGGTCCAGACGGAACAGGCGGCGCAGGGTGTCGCGCACCCCCGCCTCGCGCAGGAGCAGGTCCACATCCGTGTTCGCCGCGCGCGCCCGCAGGTCCTCCATGCCCTCGCACACCCCCCGCAGCGGCAGCGCCGCCACATCCTTGAGGACCGGGGTGATCATGCGGCTGTCGGTGGAGCGGAAGGGGATGGCGATGTTCACCTCCTCGAAGCAGGTGACTCTGCCCACGGCGGACTGCCGGCCGTAGCTGACATGGGCGTTCATCTCGGGCGCCGCGCGCAGGGCCTCCGCCACCAGCTTGAGCAGGACCGCGTTCATGGTGACCCGGACCCCCCCGAAGGCCGGGTCCGTCTTCGCGGCGCGGACCCAGTCCAGCACGGGGTCCACCTCCAGCTCCAGCAGCAGCGAGACGTGGGGGGCCTCCTGCCAGCCCTCCAGCGTCTTGTTCGCGACGACGCGCCGCTGGATGTCGAAATACTCCGTGGTGGTCTTGCGGGACGGGATGAACTGCATGGCGTTCTCCTTCTGGACAGGATGGCGAATTATACGCTTTCTGTGCGGCGCGCGGCCCCTTTTGGTATATAATACGCCCTGCGGCCCGCCCGTTCGGGGCGGGTGGAAGGATTTGGAACGTGCTGTTCAGAAGGGCAAGAAAGGCGCCGCCGCCCAGCGTGCGCGACCGGATCGCGTCGGAGCCGAAGTTCCGCGTGCATGATCTGGACGCCTCGGCCGCCGCCTTCGCGAAGGACGACGGCGCCGTGCTCACGGTCACCTTCGAGATGATGAAGAAGGGCTCCCTCGTCCAGCGGCGGGGCCGCGATGTCCGCCAGATTGTGGTCATCGTGGACAACTCGGCCAAGGTGGTCAACAGCGGTGACCAGGTGAGCCACGACACCTACCGCGCCCTGGTCAAGGCGAACGTCATTGACCCGGTGCCCGGCCTCGAACAGGACGCCTGAGGCCCCGTTCCGGTGATCCGGGCCCCGGGCGCGCGGCAACCCCAAGGAGCGGCAACATGGCGATCGCGGCCTGGCTGTGCGCGGCGGGCGTGTGGACGATGACGGGCGCGGCGGACCCCGGCCTGCTGGCGGGCGCGGCCCGCGCGGGCATCACGCCCCTCGAGGCAAACCCGCCCACCCAGCTCGGCGGCTACGGCGACCGCGCCGGAAAACCCGCCGAAGGCGTCCATGACACCCTGTGGGCCAAGGCCCTCGTTTTCGACTTCGGCGGGGAAATCTCCGCCGTCCTCACCAACGACCACATCGGCTACATTCTCACGGCGGGGGAGTACGCGAAAAGCGGCTACGAGGTCACCGCCTCCTTCTACGGCCCCGGCCTCGCCGACACCCTTCTCGCCGCCGCCGGAAACCTGGCAAGGACGGAGTGAGGGCGATCGCACGAGACGGCCCTTCGAGAAGCGCCTGCGAGCGGCATGAACGTCCCTCGGTCATGTGATTTTGTCTTTGTTGTCCCAACGGGACATCCGAATATAGCCCAGGGCAGGCCGCCGCCCGAAGGGCCAGGCCTGCCCTGGGGAGGTTACACCCTAAAGACTTGCCCTGAAGGGGCAGCCGAAATTCGCACGCATGGAAAAGGCTAGGCAGGCAGGACGCCTGCGGTACGGAAGGCACCCCGTCGCCCCTTTTTATGCCGCCGACGGCCCGCCGCAGGCAATGGAACAGACGCTTTTCAGAAAGCGTGTGGGGATTGTGGCGCGGCTGCCGTGGGTGCGCGCCTCGTGTTCATCCGCCCTCTCTGGGATACAATGTCCCCCGAAACGGGTTGGGAAAAAACGCGTGCCAGGCGGGAACCATTGATGATGGAAGAGATTGTCTTTCTGGTGACAGAGGTGCCGGAGGGCGGGCACACCGCCAGAGCCGTTGGGCTTTCCCTTTTCACCGAGGCCGCGACGCTTGACGAACTGCGGCTTCAAGTCCGAGACTGTGTGCAATGCCACTTTTCCGGAGACAAGACGCCGGAGAGGATTCTTCTCCAGTGGACGGACGGGAAGACTGTTGACGCGTGACGCCCCCTTCCGGGGCGCGCGCAGGAAAGGCTGCATCATGCAGGTGATCATCCGCGAGACGAAGGAGGCCGCCACCGAGCTGGCGGCGCAGGTGGTGGCGCGGCAGCTGGCGCGCAAGCCGAACACGGTGCTGGGGCTGGCCACGGGCCGCACCATGGAGGGGCTCTACGCCCGCCTGGTCCGCATGCACCGGGAGGAGGGGCTGGACTTCTCCCTCGCCGTCACGTTCAACCTCGACGAGTATGTGGGCCTGCCGCCGGACAATCCCGGCTCGTACCGGTACTACATGAACCACCATCTTTTCGGCCATGTGAACATTGACGGGCGCAACACGCACCTGCCCGACGGCATGGCGGCGGACCCCGAGGCCGCGGGCGGGGCCTATGACGCCCTCATCAAGGACCACGGCGGCATAGACCTCCAGATCCTCGGCATCGGCAAGTCGGGCCACATCGGGTTCAACGAGCCCCTGTCCGCCATGTTTTCGCGCACCCGCGTGAAGGCCCTCACGCCGCAGACGGTGGCGCAGAACGCCCCCCTCTTCCCCCGCCCGGAGGACATGCCCCGCCTTGCGGTGACGATGGGGGTGGGCACGATCCTCGAGGCGGACCGCGTCCTCGGCCTGGTCACGGGGGACTCCAAGGCCGAAGTCTTTGCCAAGGCGGTCGAGGGGCCCGTCACCTCCATGATCTCCGCCACGGCCCTCCAGCTCCACGCCAACTGCACCATGGTCTGCGACGCCGGGGCCGCCGCCCTCCTCACCCAGCGCGACTACTATGGGTGGATCTTCGAAAACGACCCCCAGTGGGCCGACTTCCGGTAGAAACCACGGCGGGCGGCCCGGGGGTGGCATTCCCCGGCGGGAATTTTGTATACTAGGCGCCGTTTTTCCAGTAGTCTGCGGGGCACCGCTGTCCCTGTCGCGGTCGGCCGGGCCGGGATGCGCCCGCAAACGCGCAAGGAACCCCAGAACGTGCCGGAATTCGCCGAACGCAGCTCCAGGGAACTGGTGGAGACGGGAACCGTGCTCGCGCCGAAGTTTGACGCGGACGGCCTGATCCCCGCGGTGACGACGGATTACGCGACGGGCGAGCTGCTGATGGTGGCCTACATGAACGCCGAGGCGTTCAAAAAGACCATCGAGCTCGGCGAGGCGGTGTACTGGAGCCGGAGCCGGAAGGAAATCTGGCACAAGGGCGCGACGAGCGGCCTGGTGCAGAAGGTCCGGGAAATCCGGGTGGACTGCGACCAGGACGCCGTGTGGCTCCGGGTGGAGTCGGTGGGCGGGGCCTGCTGCCATGTGGGCTACCGGTCCTGCTTCTACCGGTCGGTGCCCGCAGGCGGCGGCGGCGCGGAGTACGCCCTGGTGTACGAGGAGACGGAAAAGGCCTTCGACCCCGAGAAGGTGTACGGAAAGAAATGAACGCGGCCCCCCGGGGCCGGAGAGTAAAAGGAGCGGCAAGCGATGGCAGCGAAGAGCAAAGGCAACAGGGAGTACGTGATCCTGGAATGCACCGAGGCGCCGGGCACCTCCCGTTACATGACCCAGAAGAACAAGCGGAACAACCCCGAGCGCATGGAGCTCAAGAAGTTCAACCCGACCCTGCGCAAGGTGACGGTGCACCGCGAGAAGAAGTAGGCTTTTCCCTTTTTGGTGACCCTGTATTGGGGCCGGGGCGGATTCCATCGGTTTCCGTCCCGGCCTTTCTTTTGCGCCGGGGCCGCTCAGGCGCCCGCGCGCTCCTTGAGCTTGCGCACAAACTCCCGCGCCCGCGCCCGGTGCTCCTCCGTCACGGAGAAGGCCACGGCGGCCAGCGCGGCGGTGAGCACGCCCAGGTCGTCCATGAATCCCGTGACGGGGAGAAAGTCGGGCACGGCGTCGGTGGGCACGATGAAGTAGCCCAGGGCGCCGTAGATCACCGTGCGCGCCCAGCCGGGGGTCTTCTCGTCGCGGGCGGCGAAGAAGAGCTGGAGGGCCAGCTCCAGCACCCGCTCCCCCGCCTGCTGGAACGACGCCCGCGCCTTGTCCCAGAACTTCTCCTCGCCGTACTCCCTGCCGTATTCGCCGGGGTCCTTCGGCTCTTCCATGTCGCTCTCCCTGCCTTCCGCCGCCCTCAGGGCGTGCGGTAGCGTTTCGGGTCTATGCCGTGGCGGTCCACCCGCAGCCCCATGAGGCGCTCCGAGACCCCGAGCTGCCGGGCCGCCTTCGCCTTGTTCCCCCGCGAGTCCTTGAGCGCCTCGATGATCATCTCGCGCTCCACCCGGTCCAGCGTCTCCTCCAGCGTGCCGCTCATGACCGTGTTGCTGGCCTCGGAGGTCTGGAGCGTCGGCGGCAGGTGGTGCCCGTGGACCACGTCGTCGTTCGTCAGCAGCACGGCCCGCTCGATGCAGTTCTCCAGCTCGCGCACGTTGCCGGGCCAGTGGTAGGCCATGAGCATGTCAATGGCGGGCGTCGAGACGCGCCGGACGTACTTGTTGTTCTCCTTGCCGTACTTCTCGACGAAGAAGTTGGCCAGTTCCAGGATGTCCGTGCGGCGCTCGCGCAGGGCCGGCACGAAGATGGGGAACACGTTCAGGCGGTAGTAGAGGTCCTGCCGGAAGCCCCCGGTCGTCATCGCCTCCTCCAGGTTGCGGTTCGTTGCGGCGATGACGCGCACGTTGACCTTGACGGTCTCCTCGCCGCCCACGCGCTCGAACTCCTTCTCCTGGAGCACGCGCAGCAGGCGGATCTGCGTCTGCGGCGTCAGGTCCCCGATCTCGTCCAGGAAGATCGTGCCCCGGTGGGCCATCTCGAAGCGGCCCTCGCGCCGGCGCACCGCGCCGGTGAACGCGCCCTTCTCGTGGCCGAAGAGCTCGCTCTCGATGATGTTCTCCGGCAGGGCCGCGCAGTTCACCCGGATGAACGGCTTCGCCGCCCGGTCGCTGTTGTAGTGGATCGCCTGGGCCACCAGCTCCTTGCCCACGCCGCTCTCGCCCCGGATGAGCACCGTCGCCTCGCTGCGGGCCACCTGGAGGATCAGGTCAAACACCGTCTGCATCGCCTTGGACCGGCCGATCATGTTCGCCGGGCGGAACCGCGCCTGCAGCTCCTGCTGGAGCCGCGCGTTTTCCGACAGCAGCCGCTCGTACTCCTCCTGCGTCTCCTGGCGCAGGCGCACCGACCCCGCGATCATGGACGCGATGATCTGGAGCAGGCGGATGTCCTCCTCCAGCGACACCTCGGACCCGAAGACCCGGTCCGCGCTGAGGGTGCCCAGGACGGTGGACTCCATCTTGATGGGCACGCAGAGGTAGGACACCTCCTTGCGGTTCACCGTGCCCCGCGCGTTGGTGCGGTTGAGGAACAGCGGCTCCTCCGAGGTCTTCGGGATGACCATCGGCCGCCCCGACTGCGCCACCCGCCCGATCACGCCCTCGCCCGGCTTGTAGCGTCCGCGCGCGAGCTGCTCGTCCGTCAGCCCGTGGGCCACGCAGGTCACCACCTCGTCCAGATCCCGGTTCAGCAGGGCGATGGTTCCGCGGAGCATGCCCGTGTGTTTCGCCATCGCCTTCAGCACCGGCCCCAGCTCGTCCCGCAGGTCCATGCTGCGGTCCAGAATCTGGCTGATCTCAAACAGCAGCGCCAGCTCGGCGAGTTCTCGGCGGATTTTCGGCTTCTCGGTGCTCATGCGCCCCTTTCCCGGGTTGCGCGCGGAAGGCTACCGCGCGGTCAAACATACCAAGATGTAGGAATGGTATGCTCCGGGCGGGGGGCGTGTCAACCAAAGGGGGGCCGGACAGACCATTCGGGCGGGTCGGACAGGTCGGACCCGTCTGACCTCACCCCAGGGCGACGTCGAGGAGCATCATGAGGGCAAACCCGGCGAGGAGGCCGATGGTGGGGACATCGGTGCCCCGGCGCTGGGACTCGGGGATGAGCTCCTCGGCGACGACGAAGATCATGGCGCCTGCGGCGAAGGCGAGGGCGTAGGGGAGGATGGGCTGCATGAGGAGGACGAGGGCCGCGCCCGCGACGGCGGCCAGGGGCTCGACGGCGCCGGAGGCGGCGCCGTAGGCCGCGCAGCGCCACGCGGAGAGGCCCTCGCGGCGCATGGGCAGGGAGACGGCGGCGCCCTCGGGGAAGTTCTGGAGGCCGATGCCGAGGGCGAGGGCGAGGGCGCCCGCGACGGTGGCGCCGGCCATGCCGCTGGCGGCGGCGCCGAAGGCCACGCCCACGGCGAGCCCCTCGGGGATGTTGTGCAGTGTCACGGCCAGCACCAGCAGCGTGCTCCGCCGCCAGGAGGTGGGGATGCCCTCCTCCTCCCCCTTCTTGCGGTCGGGGTGGAGGTGGGGGAGTATCTTGTCCACGAGCATGAGCGCGCCGCCGCCGGCGAGGAATCCGATGACGGCGGGCAGCCAGGGGACGCCGCCCATGGCCTCGCTCATCTCGATGGCCGGGGCCAGGAGCGACCAGAAGCTGGCGGCGATCATGACGCCCGCCGCGGCGCCCAGGCACCCGTCGAGGAAGTCGCGGTTGACCTCGCGGGTGAAGAAGACGGGCAGCGCGCCCAGGGCGGTCATGCCGAAGGTGAACATGCCGGCGAGAAACGCCTGCATGACGGGGTGCAGCCCTGTCAGAAAGTCCATGCCCGGCTCCCTATTCGGTTGCCCATTCCACGGCGCGGTACGCGCCGTGGTACACCCCGGCGCGGTCCTGCCGCAGGATGCTGTCGCACCACAGCGAGAGGAGGTCGCCGCCGCCGAGGAGCAGGTCGAGCGCCTGGAGAGTCTCGGCCGTGCCCGCGCACTCCTGCGACCCCGCGCCCAGCTCCGCGCCGCGGATCGCGCCCCAGGCCTCGTGGCCGCCCACCCGCTCCAGAAACAGCGTGGGGATGGGATAATACGCCAGCTCGCTCGGCTTGGTCATCAGGACGTCGCTGGCGCGCATGAGCGCGTTCGTGGCGTAGACCGCCGCGTAGATGTCCCGGTGCAGGAAGGTGTGCAGGCCCGACGCCTCCCCCTCCAGGGCGTCCTCGGCGAAGCGCGCCGTCCCGTCCCAGTCCGTGTGGCGCACCGCAATCTCCGCCGCGCCGGGCGCCGCCCGCATCACCCGCTCCTCGATCTTCGCGTGGTCGCCGAAGTTCAGGAACAGCGCAACCGACTTCTCGCGCAGGCGCGGCAGCAGATGGCGCAGGACCGCCGCCACCAGCGGGGCCTGGGCCCCCGCGCCGCCTACGGACAGCAGGAGGCGCCGGGGGGCGCGCGCCTCCAGCCGCGCCAGCCGCGCGCCGCAGTCCGCCTCGATGTTCGCCGCCAGCTCGTGGTCCACATAGTGCCCGGCCATGCGCAGGTGCGACGCGGGCACCCCGCAGGGGACTTCGCCCCGGCGGCCCATGCCGCGCAGGGTGCGGAAGCCGAAATAGGCCGAGGGCGTCTGCACCGTCTGGAACGCGCCGGGGGCGAGGTGGAAGCCCAGCGGGCAGTTGTCGGGGATCACGTTTACCACGCGGCGCAGCCCGGCCTTGACGGCGGCGTGGGCGGTGAAGGGGTGCGTGGCGAGGAAGGGCGTGTCCGGCGGGAGGGCGCCGTAGACGTCCGAGAAGAGGCCGCACAGCTCCATGACCGGGTAGTTCTTCTCCAGCCGCCGGTACCACCTGCCCATGAGCGGGTCCCACACGAGGCGGTTGAAGGCCCGCGACTTCTGGCTGATGCGCGAGCCGAGGGAGTACCACCTGTCCATCTCGCGGATGACCTTCTCCCCCGTCGAGTCGAAGTTGAGCAGGTCGAACCAGTACGGGGTGAGGCCCATGGAGGCCGCCGCCGATGCCAGCGCCAGGCCGATGCGGTAGTGGCCGTAGCCCATGCGGATGGTGCCGATGAACACGCCGTTCTCGCAGTCCGGCTCGGGGCCGCCCGGGCGCGAGACCACGGTCTTCAGCCCCAGGTAGGGGCCGATGACCGGGTTGTCCTCGACTGCGAGGGGGTACTGCCGCCCCTCCTCATGGCGGAACCGCCGCGCGAGGCGCGCCCGGAGCCGCTCCCCCTGCCGCACGCGCCGCGCGCCGATGACATTCCCAAACACCCGCACCGTTCCGCCGTCCGCCATGGGGCACCTCCTGCGTTCGTATGCCATCCATCCAACCCTGGGCCCATTCTACCCGGAGTCCGCGCCGCAAACCAACGCGCCGCCCCCTGACCGCCGGATAAGCGACGGCCCATCTGTTCGCTCCAGGGCGCGGCAAGCGGCGCCCCTACGGGTGCATACCAGAGGGGTGGGCTGGCAGGGGCGCCGCTTGCCGCGCCCTCTTCGCATGCGCGGGAGAGCCTGCCGGTCCCGCCCGTGGGGGCGCCGCTTGCCGCGCCCTCTTCGCATGCGTGGGAGAGCCTGCCGGTCCCGCCCGTAGGGGCGCCGCCTGCCGCGCCCGCTTCGCATGCGCGGGAGAGCCTGCCGGTCCCGCCCGTAGGGGCGCCGCTTGCCGCGCCCTCTTCGCATGCGTGGGAGAGCCTGCCGGTCCCGCCCGTAGGGGCGCCGCTTGCCGCGCCCGCTTCGCATGCGCGGGAGAGCCTGCCGGTCCCGCCCGTAGGGGCGCCGCTTGCCGCGCCCTCTTCTTTTCGTGCGGAATCGTCCAGCACAGCGGGTGAGGGGCATGCCTTTCACGACGGCGCGCATTCCCCCGCGTGTTCACACAACACGCCTGGTTCCGTCCCTCGCCTTATCCGGCAATCAGGGGTGCCCGGGCCTTCTTGACAAGCCCCGGGGGCATTGCCTACTTTAGGGGAGCGGCGGCGCGCTGCCCGAACGGGAACCGCGGCCGTCGGCATCCCAAGGAGGACGACCGCATGGCGGACGCGGCACAGCGGGAATCGAACGTCGTCCGGGCGCTGGACCAGCTGTACGAGTTCGAGCGCGAGCCGGTGTCGGCGGACCGGCTCCAGCCGGGGCGGCATTTCGCGGGGCTCTTCGCGGGGGAGCATGTGGCGGGCACGGAGTTCGCCATCGGCGCGATGTTCGTGGCGTGGGGGGTGAACGCCTTCGACATCTTTGTCGGCCTGGCGCTGGGCAACCTGATGGCGGTGCTCACGTGGACCCTTCTGTGCGCGCCCATCGCGGTGCGGACGCGGCTGACGCTCTACTGGTACCTGCGCCGGATCGCGGGGCCCGTGACCACGACCATTTACAACGTGCTGAACGCCGTGCTGTTCTGCGTGCTCGCGGGGTGCATGATCACCGTGTCGGCGTCCGCCGTGCGCATTCCCTTCGGCATCCCGCCGCAGATCGGCTGGATCCCCACGGACCTCCGCTTCGTCCTCATCGTGCTGGCGGTGGGCGCGGTGGTGGTGGCGCTGGCGATTCTCGGCTTCAAGCGGCTGGCGCAGTTTTCCACCGTGTGCTCGCCGTGGATGTTCCTCATGTTCATCGCCGGGGCCGTGGTGCTGCTGCCGGGGCTGGCGAAGGCCGCGCCGGGGGCGGGCGAGCTGCGGGGCTGGGCGGACTTCTGGCGGCTCGCCAACGACATGATCTGGACGGGCGAGGCCCCGCCGGGCCAGACCCCGAAAACCTTCTGGCAGGTGGCGGCCTTCGCGTGGATCTGCAACCTGGCGATGCACGGAGGCCTGTCCGACATGGCGCTGTTCCGCTACGCGCGGCACTGGGGCTGCGGGCTCTACTCCGCCTTCGGCATGTTCCTCGGCCACTACCTCGCGTGGATCTGCGCGGGCATGATGGGCGCGGCCACCATGGCCATGCTGAAGATCGGGCCGGACCAGGTGGACGCGGGCGCGCTGGCCCACCACGCCCTCGGGGTCTCGGGCATCCTCGCCGTGGTGATCGCGGGGTGGACCACGTCGAACCCGACGCTCTACCGCGCGGGGCTGGCGCTCCAGGCGGTGACGCCGGGGTGGCCGCGCTGGCTGGTGACGCTCGTGGCGGGGGTCTTCACCACGGTCATCGCGTGCTCGCCGTGGGTCTTTGTGCGGCTGACGGACTTCGTCGGCTACTACGGCCTGCTCCTGATGCCCGTGGGGGCCGTCGTCTTCGCCGAGCACTGGATCTTCCCGCGCATCGGCTTCGCGCGGTTCTGGGCCACCCGCGGCGGGCGCAACGTCTTCTGGCCCGCCCTGGGCGCGTGGGGGATCGCCATCGCCGCCGCCGTCACGCTGGAGAAGACCGGCGTCCTGCACCTGTTCTTCCTCTTCCTGCCCACCTGGGCGCTGACCATCGTCCTGCACACGGTGTTCGCCGGCCTGGCCGGGGCGCGCGCCGCCGGGCGCGAAACGGCGGAGGAACCGGCCGCCGCCGCGCCGCCGCGCGCCGCAAACATCCCCGCCGCGCCGGAGCGCCCGCGCGCGCCCCTCGAGCTGGCCCTGGGCGCGGCGGCGCTGCTGTCCCTTGCCGTGTGCCTGGCGTGGCCCGTGTGGGTGCTGCTTCAGGGCGCGGCGGGCTACGAGGCGCGCCACGCCTTCCTCAGAACCTGGATGATCGTCCCCACGCTGGCGTACTTCGCCGCGGGGACCTGGTACGCCGTGCTGCGCGACCCCGGCGACGGGGCCTGAGCCGAGGCACACAACCGGCGCGCCGCGCGGCGCGCCAGAAGGAGCCGTCATGTCCGGAGCTTCGTTCTCACGCAGGGACTTTCTCGCCGCGGCGGGCGCGGGCGTGATGCTTTCGCGCGCGTCCCTGGGGGCCAACGACCGCATCCAGCTCGGCCTCATCGGCACGGGCGAACGCATGTCGTACCACCTGTCCGAACTGGCGAAGCTGAAGAAGAGCCACAACGTGACGGTGACGGCGGTGTGCGACGTGTGGAAGCCCAACCTCGCCCGCGCCTCGGAGCGGGTGAAGAAGGACCACGGCAAGAAGCCCTTTGAGACGGCCCGGTTCGGCGAGCTGCTCAAGCGCAAGGACGTGGACGCCGTCATGATCGCCACGCCGGACTTCGCCCACACGCCGATCATGATCGAGGCGCTGAAGGCGGGCAGGGACGTCTATGTCGAGAAGCCCATGTCGCAGACCGTGGAGGAGGCGACCGCCGCCCTCGACCTGGCGCGCGAGAAGAAGCTTGTGGTGCAGGTCGGCACCCAGTACCGCAGCGAGGGGCGGCAGAAGGCCGCCCGCGACTTCATCGCCTCCGGGCGGCTGGGCCACGTCTCCCGCATCTCCGCGGCCAACTGCTTCAACCAGGCCCGCTGGGCCCGCGACTTCGCCAACTGCAAGGAGAAGGACGTGGACTGGGAGGCCTACCTGTTCAACCGGCCCAAGGTGGCTTTCGACCCGAAGCTCCTGCGCCGCTGGCACCTCTACAAGATGTGCTGCAACGGCATCGCCGGCCTCTGGATGGTCCACCTCGTGGACCAGGCCCACATGATCATGAACGCGTCGTACCCCGACGCCGCCGTGGCGCTGGGCAACATCTACGTCTGGAAGGACGGCCGCGAGCACACGGACCTCTTCCACGCCCTGCTTGACTACCCAGAGGGCTTCCTGTTCGAGTGGTGCATGAACCTCACCAACGCGGCGGGCACGCACTACACCCTGCACGGCCAGCACGGCACCCTCGACCTGCTCACCCTCCAGTACGGGGACGAGGGCGGCGGCGGCACGACGTACGGCCAGGGCATCTTGCAGCCGCCGCCCGACGAGAACCATCTGGCCAACTGGCTCGACTGCCTCCGCAGCCGCCAGCGCCCCAACGCCGACATCGAGTTCGGCCACCAGCACTCCGTCGCCAGCATCATGGCCGCCGCGGCCCTGGAGTCCGGGCAGCGCCAGCGCTACGACCGCGAAAAACGCGTGATGTACCCCGGATGACCGGAAAGAAGGAGGCAGAAATGACCAATCACCGTTTTGCGGGCATGCCCCGCCGTGACTTTTTGACCCACGCGGGCGCGGGACTGCTGGGCGCCGGGCTCGCCGCCTCCGCCCGCGCCGCCGACACGGACGGGGGGGAGGCGCCCTTCGCCGTCGTCCACGGCCCCGTGGTGCAGTCGCCGGGGACCGGCGAGGTGACCGTCACCTGGCACACGAACCGCCCCGCCACCGCCGCGGTGCGCTGCGCCGTGGAGGGCGGGGAGGAGCGCGTGTTCGTGACCAGCCGCGACGGGCTGATCCCCAACGACTCCACGAGCCACGCCGTGCGCGTGACCGGCCTCGCGCCGGGGAAGCCCTTCACCTGCACCCTCGTCTCCCGCGAGTTCAAGGGCTACCGCACGCCCTACGAGGTCACGCACGGCGAGACCGTCACGTCGGGCCCGTTCACCTGCGCGCCCACCGACCCCGCGGAGCGGCCCTTCTCCTTCGTCATGTGGAACGACATCCACGACAAGGGGAAGCTGCTGGCGTCCATGTTTGACGAAACCGACTGGAACGGCGTGGACTTTGTCGTCCTCAACGGCGACATCATGAACGACTGCATCAGCGAGGCGCAGGCCTTCGGCGCCTTCTACGACGTCTGCGCGGCGCGCTTCGGCGCGTCCATTCCCCTGGTCTTTGTGCGCGGCAACCACGAGACCCGCGGCCCCTGGGCCCGGCGGCTCCGCGACATCATGCCCGGCCGCGGCGGCGAGTACCACTACTCCTTTCCCCACGGCGGCGCGCATTTCGTGGTGATGGATTCCGGCGAGGACAAGCCCGACGGCAACCAGGAGTACGCGGGCCTCGTCGAATTCGGGTCCCACCGCGACCGGCAGACCCGCTGGCTGGAGGCCGACCTCGCCTCGGAGGCCGCGAAGGCCGCCCGCTGGAAGATCCTGCTCACCCACCAGCCCCCGGCCTTCGAGCCGGATGACGGTTTCGGCATGAAAGAGGTGCGGCGGCTGTGGCAGCCCCTGGCCGAGGCGGCGGGCGCGCAGCTCTGGCTCAGCGGGCACACCCACTCCTTCTCCTGGATCCGCCCCGGCGGCGCCGGCGGAAAGACCTTCCACACCGTCGTCAACCCGCCCGACGCCACGCTGCGCGTGGACGTGCGGCCCGAAGCCCTGCGCGTCACGGTCACCCAGCACGGCGGCAAACGCCTCCACGAGGAGGAAATCCCCGCCTGACCCGGGCCTACTGCGTGGCGGCCACGCGGAATCCCAGACCGGTTCCGTAAGCGGAGCCGCCGAACCGGCTCGCCGAGCGGCAGAACCGCGCGTCATACCCCCACCAGCCGCCCCGGAACACGCGGAACGCGGGGGACACCTCGTCCCACACGCTCCCGTCCGACGGTGCCCCGGTGTAGTCCGCGTGCCAGGCGTCGGCGCACCATTCGCTGACGTTCCCGTGCGTGTCAAACAGCCCGAAGGGGTTGAAAAGCCGGATGCCCACGGGCTTCTGCTGCAGGGCGTACGGGCCCACATTGTTGCCCGCGTACCACATGTAAAGGCCGCGCACCCCGTCGTCCTCGTTGGCGTCGCCAACGTCCAGGGAGTCGCCGAAGAAGAAGCGGGTCTGCGTGCCCCCGCGGCAGGCGTACTCCCATTCCGCCTCGGAGGGCAGGCGCACGGTCAGCGGCCCCTGGCCGGTCGCGGGGATGTACGAGTTCAGCGCGGCGACAAAACCCTGCGCCTCCGCCCAGGTGACGTTGTAGACCGGATAGCTGTCGCCGACCCGGTTGTCGCCGTAGCCGGCGCTGGGCGGGCCGCCCATGAGGGCCGTCCACTGCGCCTGGGTCACCTCGCAGGTGCCCAGGTAGAAATCGTCGGCGAGGGTGACCGTGTGCTGCGGGCCCTCAGAGGCGTCCCGGTTCCGTTCCGTGTCGGGCGACCCCATCGTGAAACTGCCCGCGTGCACCAGGGTCAGTTCCAGGGACACATCGCCGGGGAGCAGGATGCTGATCCGGTACCCGGAGGAAACCGTAAGGGAAATCTCAGAGCCGGCGGCCACCTGGACCCCCGCCGCGGGGTTTTGGGAGATCACATGATCCCGAAGCACCGTCGCGCTGGTCTCAAGTTCCACGCGGACCATTCCAAACCCCGCAGTGCCCGCCAGAGTCTGGGCGTCTGCCTGCGCAAGACCCACCACATTGGGTGTGGTGATGGCGGGGCCCGCGGAGACCACGAGGTCCACGGCGCTCCCGATGGCGGCCTGTCCACCCGCCGCGGGATTCTGGCTGATGACCGACCCCGCGGGGACGGTGTCGCTGAACTGGGTCGTCACCGTCCCCAGGACCAGCCCCGCCCCGGTGAGGGCCGCCTCGGCGTCCGCCTGCGTGATCCCCGTGCCATCGGGCACCGCCGCCATCTGCGGCCCACTGGACACCACCAGCGCCACGGCGGACCCCGCGTCGGCCTGGGTGCCCGCCGCCGGATTCTGGCTGATGACCGACCCTGCGGGCACGGTGGCGCTGGTCTGCTGCGTCACCGCGCCGGCCGCCAGCCCCGCGCCCGTGAGGGCGGCGGTCGCCGCCGCCTGCGTCATCCCGGCAACGTTGGGCACCGTCACCCGCGCCGGGGTCACGGTGATGAATCCGGCCAGCGTGGCCGTGTTGGTCCCGCCCTTGTTCCCCGTCACCGTCAGCGAGACTTCGTAGGTTCCCGCCGCGGCATAGGTGTGCGCCGGGTTCTGGTCCGCGGACGTGCCCCCGTCGCCGAAAGTCCACGCCCATCCGGTGATCGAGGAGTCCTTGTCAATCCGGGACGCGTCGGTGAAATGCACATGCACCGGCGCGGTGCCGCTCCTGGGCTCGGCGGTGAACCCCGCCATGGGCACGCCGGGTTTGCACCCCGCGCAGACCGCCAGCCCAGCCGTCATGAGGAGGAGAAAACAGACCCGTCCAGCGTTTCTCATTGATCCTTGTCCTTTCCCTTGCGCCCTGCGCGGGATCCGGAGCCCACCCCGTGTCCCCGCAGTTTCATAGTACCCCCAGGGCCCCATTTTGTCAATATGCACATTTTTCCCGGGGACTCCGCGAAACCCGCCCCCCCTGCGGCAAGGTCAAATCAGGGAACCGGGGGGTATTGTGTCCCCCCCTTCTCCCGAAAGGAACCCCGATGAAAACCCGCCCTTTCCTGTTCGCCGGCCTGCTGGCCCTGGTGTCCCTGCTGGCCGTGTCCTGCCAGACCGCCCCGAAGACCGCCGCCCCCGCAAAGCCGAAGGAGGTGGAGATTTCCGCCACGGCGAAGGCCGATGACGCGAAGCTGGCCGCGGCGCCGGTGGAGCCGGCCCCGCCCGCGCTGCCGGCGGACCACTGGCTGGCCGGAACCAGCGACGTGCCGGACATGGTGCCCGCGACCGTGTCGGCGGACGCGCCCCGCGTGCTCCTGCGCGAGCACGGCCCCGCCTACCTGGAGCAGATCGGGACCGAGCGCGTGCTTCACCTGGAGGGGACGCACTACGACATGGGCTTCCAGCACGGCACGCTGATGAAGGACGAGATCGTACAGGCCGCCGCGCGGATTATGGCCATCGGCAACATCTCCTGGAAGGGCAATTTTGCGGAGAGCCTGGACGAGGCGTGGAACCGCACGAGCGCGCACCTTCCGGAGAAGTACAAGGAGGAGCTGAAGGGCATGGCCGACGCCACGGGGATGCCCCTGGCCGACGTGCAGCGCTTCACCATCTTCCCCGAGCTGTTCCACTGCAGCGGCTTCGCCCTGTGGGGCAAGGCCACGGCGGACGGCGAACTGCTCCACGGCCGCGTGCTGGACTACATGCGCTCCGCCGGGCTGGACAAGTGGGCCCTGGTCATCATCCAGAAGCCGCAGGGCGGCAACGCCTTCGTGAACGTCGCGTACTCCGGGCTGGTCGGCAGCGTCACCGGCATGAACGACCGGCAGATCGGCGTGGGCGAGATGGGCGGCGGCGGCGCGGGCCAATGGGACGGCATGCCCATGACCTTCCTCGTGCGCGAGTGCCTGGAGTCGGGGAACACGCTGGACGATGTCATGCGCATCATGCGGGACACGCCGCGCACCTGCGAGTACTACTACGTCATCAGCGACGCGAAGGCGGCGAACGGGCGCGGCATGGCCTGCGGCGTCGCCGCCGTGCCGGAGAGCATCAAGTTCATCGGCCCCAACGAGTTCGACGAGCGCCTGCCCCACCCCTATGAGGACGCGGTGCTCCTGTCGGCGGGCGGCCGCTACGAGTGCCTCGCCGCGCGCGTGGGCAAAATGTACGGGAAATTTACCCCGGAAACGGCCCTGGACCTCATGGCCCGCGGCGTCTCCATGACCAGCAACATGCACAACGCCCTCTACAAGCCGAAGACCATGGAAATCTGGGTGGCCAACTCCACGGTCCGCCAGCCCGCGTGCAATCTGCCCTACCGCCACTACGACATCCGCGCCCTCATGGCCGAAAAGCCGGGGAAATAGGGCGGGGCAGAGGCCTCCCAGCCAGCCGTTCCCGCCCCCAGTCGGTCATTCCCGCGAAAGCGGGAACCTATCCGGGGTCGGCGGTTTACGCCGCGCACCGAAGGCATGGACCCCCGCCTGCGCGGGGGTGACGGGAGGTGGAACACGGAAGCGAAGAAGAACCGTGACGGCATGGACCCCCGCCTGCGCGGGGGTGACGGGAGGCGGCGGTGGAAAGGGCGCATCATGGAAATGCTTCCGGTGGGAATACCCGGCGGGATTCGGCGCGTTGCCTTTTGCGCCTGGGAACCGGGCGTGTAAACCGTCCGCCTGGCCGGGACGTTCCAAATGTGGGACCATGGAAACATGACGCGAAAGGTCACATATCTCCTTGTGGCTGTGATGGTGGCCGCAGGGCTGGCCGTTTCGGGGGTGTCCGCATGCGTGTGTCCGGAGACTGCGGCGTGCTGCGGTCCGGCCTGCGCCGACGGGACACACCGGGACAGCGGCCCCGCCGGGGAGAAGGGCTGTTGCGGCGGTGACCACGGCGACTGCGCCCCGCCCGAAGCGGCTGCGGACCAGGGCGGCGCAGACGGCGCGCCGCGCGGCCTTCCCTGTTCCTGCCGCGCGTCCCGCCGCGACCCCGTGCTCCGGAAGACGGGTTCCTCCTCTGATTACGACGGCCTTTTCGTGTCCGCCCTCCGGGCCGACACAGCGCTTCACACCCTCTTCGGCGCGGCGCCCGCCGCGCCTGTGCAGGCGCCCGCCGCCCGGCGCGCCCTCCATCTTCGTCTGTGCGTCTGGACCTGCTGAGGGGGCGGCGCCCGCGCCGCAAGCGGTCCGACAACGTGTGCGTGACGAAAAGAACCCTGAAACATAAGGATCCGTTGAAATGAAGAAAAACACCCATCTCTTTCTGTGCCTGCTGACCGTGTTCGCCGTGGCCGCGATGACCCTCACCGCCCTGCCCGCGGCGGCGGCGGAGAAGGCCTGCGACAAGGCGGCCGTCTGCTCCTGCCCGTCCGACTGCCCCTGCCTGAAGGACGGCAAGTGCGCCTGCGGCGACACCTGCAAGTGCGCGGGCTGCGACAAGGCCAAGGACGGCGCCTGCCCCAAGGCCGACAGCGCCAAGAAGGGCTGCTGCCCCAAGGCCGGCAAGTCCTGTCCCGCCAAGTAACACGGCGGCCCGCTGACGATTGAATCCGGGCCTATTGCCCTTTCCGGGGCGGCGGTTGCCTTTGGCGGCCGCCGCCCCCTCCGTTTGCGGAGGCATGTCCGACGGGGTGCGGCCGGCCCTGATCACCGGCTAAGCCATCGCGAGAACCGAATCCGTGGCGGGAACGAGATTGCCGCGCTTCGCTGCTAATGAAGTAAGTCGGCGAGCACGCCCGCAAAGTAGACGCGCCATCTTGGCGCGTTCTTTGGGCCAACGAAAACCCCAAGAACGCGCCAAGATGGCGCGTCTACTTTTCCGGCCCTCCCGCAGCCCTCACTTCATAGGCAGAATTCCC
>JAAYBR010000140.1 GCA_012730045.1 Candidatus Hydrogenedentota bacterium
GCGAACGGGTACGCTGACACCATTCGAGCTCCGGCCACTCTGTGGGACCCGCGACATCATCATGCAGGGAGCCAACTTTCTTATGCGAATTCCCGCCTCACGGCGGTCAGGGGCTCGCGATGACGGGTTGGAGGCGGCCGCGCGCCAAACCGGCCCTCACCCCGTCGTTGCGAGGAGGCCGCCCCGGCCGACGCGGCAATCTCTTGTCGGAACGCCCCGGGTCCCCCGCATCTCGCAGGTGAACGCCCACGGTCTTCGTTCCGCAACCGGAAGAATGCCAAGCTGGAGCTTGGCGGTCCCAGGGGGCGCTGAGGGGGGACTTCCCCGGAACCGCCACGCTCCAGCCGGGTCTCTTCCCCTTCATTTGTCCCGGGGGCGGGCGGGCGGGTAGGATGTTCCCCTGCCGGAGACGGCCAACCAGGAGACCGACCATGTCCCCCAGACGCATGCTGCTGACGCTGTTGCTGGCCGCGCTGGCCCTTCCCGCCGTGGCGGACGACCTGGAGGCGGCCTTCACCTCCCCGCCGGACAGCACGAAGCTGCGGTGCTACTGGTACTGGATGGACGGCCACATCTCGAAAGAGGGCCTGACGAAGGACCTGGAGGCCATGCGGGACTTCGGCATCGGCGAGGCGTACATCGGCATTATCAGCGGGCAGAGCGGCCTGGACCCCAAGCCGGAGCCCCTGGCGCTGTCGGACGGCTGGTGGGACGCCATCGTCCACGCCTTCCGCGAGGGAAGCCGCCTGGGGGTGGACCTCGGCTTCTTTAACTCCCCCGGCTGGAGCCAGTCGGGCGGGCCGTGGGTCACGCCGGACAAGGCGATGCGCTATGTCTCCCTGCCCGAGACGCGCCTGACCGGCCCGCAACGCTTTGAGGGAAAGCTGCCCGCGCCGGAGGGCCCCTTCCAGGACGTCGCCGTGCTGGCCTACCCCGCGCCGCACGGCGAGGGCGTGGCCGCGCCGGAGAAATCCCGCACGCCGCGCGCCGTGGACTTTGAATGCCCCGAACCCTTCACGGCCCGCAGCGTCACCGTCACGCCCGTGAAAGAGGTGAACGTGCAGGCGGAGCTGCTCGTGTCGGACGACGGCAAGGACTTCCGCCCCGTGAAGGCCTTCACCGTGGACCGCCACAACCTTAACGTCAACGTGGGGCCCGTGCCGCTGGCGCCGGTCGTGGCGTCGTTCCCCGCCGTGACGGCGCGGTATTTCCGACTCACGTTCTCGGCGGACTGCGAGGTGGGCGAGGTGCGGGTGTCGCCCGCCGTCCGCGTGGAGTCCCACGCGGAGAAGGCCCTCTTGAAAATGTTCCAGGACCCCCTGCCGCCCTTCGACTTCTACACCTGGCCGCCCCAGGCCGAGCCGGACGCGCCCGGTCTGGCTGTCGCGCCGGACGCCGTGCTGAACCTCTCCGCGAAGATGGACGCCGACGGCACGCTGCGGTGGGACGTGCCGGCGGGCGAGTGGATCGTCCAGCGCGCCGTCATGTCGCCCACGGGCACGAAAAACAGCCCGTCGCCGGAGGAGGCCACGGGGCTGGAAGTGGACAAGATGAACCGCGCGCCGCTGGCGGTCCATTTCGACGCCTATGTCGGCGACCTGCTCCGCCGCCTGAGCCCGGAGGAGCGCAGGGCCTTCAAGCACGTCGTGGCGGACAGCTACGAGATGGGCCCGCAGAACTGGACCGACGGCTTCGCGGAGCTGTTTCAGGCGCGCTACGGCTACGACCCGCTACCCTGGCTGCCCGCCCTGTCCGGGCGCGTGGTCGGCGGGGCCGACCAGACCGACCGCTTCCTGTGGGACCTGCGCCGCCTCGTGGCGGACCGCGTCTCGACGGAGTATGTCGGCGGCCTGCGCGACCTGTGCAACGCGCAGGGGCTCAAGATGTGGCTGGAGAACTACGGCCACTGGGGCTACCCGGGCGAGTTCCTCCAGTACGGCGGCCAGTGCGACGAGATCAGCGGCGAGTTCTGGGTGAACGGCGACCTGGGCAGCGTGGAGCTGCGCGACGGCGCGTCGTCGGCGCACATCTACGGCAAGAATGTCGTGTGGGCCGAGGCCTTCACCGGCGGCATCCCCTTCGCCAACTCGCCCCGCGACCTCAAGGCCCGCGGCGACTGGGCCTTCTCCGAGGGCATCAACCAGTTCGTCCTGCACCTCGTCATCCACCAGCCCTGGGACGACAAGCGCCCCGGCGTCAACGCGTGGTTCGGCACCGAGTTCAACCGCCACAACACCTGGCACGACCACGCCGGGCCGTGGGTGGACTACCTGCGCCGCTGCACCGTGCTGCTCCAGCGCGGCCTGCCCGTCGCCGACGCCGCCTATTTCATCGGCGAGGACGCCCCCAAGATGGCGGGCGTGCGCCGGCCCGAACTGCCCGCGGGACACGACTTCGACTACATCAACGCCGAGGTCATCGAGACCCGCCTCTCCGTGAAGGACGGCCGCCTCGTCCTGCCCGACGGCGCGTCCTACGGCATCCTCGTGCTGCCGCCGTCCGAGACCATGCGGCCCGGGCTCCTCAAGAAGATCGGCGAGCTGGCCGCCGCGGGCGGCGCCGTCTTCGGCCCCGCGCCCCTGCGCTCGCCCAGCCTCGAGAACTACCCCGCCTGCGACGACGAGGTGAAACGCCTCGCCGCCGACCTGTGGGGCGGCGGCCGCATCCTCACCGGCGACACCCTCGACGCCGCCTTCGCGAAGCTCGGCCTCACCCCCGACCTCGTCTGCCCGGCCGACATGCTCTGGAAGCACCGCCGCGACGGCGAAACGGACCTCTACTTCGTGTCCAATCAGCAGGACGCCGCCCGCGACGAGACCCTGTCCTTCCGCGTGGACGGCCGAGCCCCCGAACTCTGGGACGCCGAGACCGGCCGCATCACCGCCGAGCCGCCCTACACGGCGGCCAACGGCCGCGTCGAGGTGCCCCTCCACTTCGACGCCCACAGCTCCGTCTTCGTCGTCTTCCGCAAACCCGCCGAAGGCGGCGGACGCCCGGCGCCCGCGCCGAAGGAGCCCAAGGTCCTCGCCGCGCTTGACGGCCCGTGGACTGTCGAGTTCCCCTTCGGCGAGGAGACCTTCAAGGCCCTCGCCTCCTGGACCGAGAGCAAGAACGACGACGTCAAGTACTTCTCCGGAGAGGCCGTCTACCGGGCCGTCTTCAAGACCGATGAGACCAAAGGCGTGAGCCTCGACCTCGGCAGGGTCAACGACACCGCCGTGGTGCGCGTGAACGGCAAAGAGCTCGGCACCCTGTGGAAAGAGCCCTACCGCCTCGACATTTCCGCCGCCCTCCGGCCCGGCAAGAACGAGGTCGAGATCACCGTCGTCAACCCCTGGATCAACCGCCTCATCGGCGACAACCGGTCCAGGGCGGAAAACCGCACCACTTTCATGAGCCAGAACATCGTCAAGCCCGGCGCCCGCCTCAAGCCCGCGGGGCTCCTCGGCCCCGTCCGCATCCTCGCGGAATAGGGCGGAGGAGCGACGAAAACTCCGGTCGCCGGGCAGGACAAGCGGGATGGCAATGCTGCGGAATCACGCCCCGCGGCCTGTCTTCACGCCGCATTTCCCGGGGTGCAACGCCGCCTCCAGGCGGTCAAAGAGCGTCACGTCCGCCCCGGGGCACTCCCCGACGGAGAACACGTCGTGCAGTTTGGCGAGCTGCTTGACGATCTGCTCCAGTTTCCCGTCGTCGTTGACCAGCAGCCACATGCGGCTGTGGTCGCCGCCGACGGGGCCGCACAGGATGCCCTCGAGGTTGAAGGCCCGGCGGGCGAAGAGCCCGGTGATGTGGGCCATGACCCCGGGATGGTTGTTGACCAGCAGTTCCAGCACGGTCCCCGCGGGGCGGGCGGTGGATTCAGTTTGCATGGGAGAGTCCTCCGATCATTTCGCGGTTGGCGGCGCCCGGCGGCACCATGGGCAGCACGTTTTCGGTTTCGTGGACGGGGGCGTTGATGACGCAGGGGCCCGGCGCGGCCAGGGCCTCCGCGAAGGCCGCGGCGGGGTCGGCGCACGCGCCGAGGTCCACGCCGCGCAGGCCGAAGCCCCGGGCGATGGCGGCGAAGTCGGGCCGGGCCTGGAAGCTGGACGCGAAATAGCGCCGGTTGTAGAACAGCTCCTGCTGCTGGCGCACCAGGCCGAGGTGGGCGTTGTTCATGACGACCACCTTCACGTTCAGGTCCAGCTCGGCCAGCGTGGCCAGCTCCTGGAGGTTCATCAGGATGGACCCGTCGCCGCTGACGCAGACCACGGGCAGGTCGGGCCGCGCCAGGGCCGCGCCGATGGCCGCGGGCAGGCCGAAGCCCATCGTTCCCAGGCCGCCCGAGGTCAGCAGCCGCCGCGGGCGGCGGAAGGGGTAGCCCTGGGCCGTCCACATCTGGTGCTGGCCCACGTCCGTCGCCACGACCGTGTCCGGCGTGGAGGCCTCGCCGATCAGGCGGATGAGGTTCTGCGGCAGGAGCGGGTCGTTCCCGGCGGCCGGGGCGGGGTCCGCCGCGCGCAGTTCGGCCAGGCGGGCCGCCCACGCGGGCCGCGCCGCCGGCGCCACGCGCGCCAGCAGCCCCTCCAGCGCGAGACCCGCGTCCCCCGCGAGGGACACGCGGCTCTTCTTGATCTTGTCAATCTCCGAGGCGTCTATGTCAATGTGCAGGATGTCCGCGTGGCGGCAGAACTCCGCGGCGCGGCCCGTGGCCCGGTCGTCAAAGCGCGCCCCGACCACCACCAGCAGGTCCGCCTCGTCCATGAGCAGGTTGGTGTGGCGCGCGCCGTGCATGCCGAGCATGCCCAGGCACAGCGGGTCGTCGCAGGGCACCGCGCCCAGCCCCATGAGCGTGCAGACGACGGGCGCCTGCATGCGGTGGGCCAGATCGCGCGCCAGACCGCCCGCCCCCGCCTGCGCCACGCCGCCGCCGAGGTAGATCACCGGCCGCTCCGCGCGGCGGATGCGCTCCGCCATTTCATCCAGCACCGCGCCGTCGCAGGGGGCGGGCACCGCGGCGCGCCCCGGTTCGGGCCAGTCCCCCACCTCAACGGACGCCATTTGCACGTCCTTGGGAACGTCCACGACGACCGGGCCGGGGCGTCCCGACGCGGCCAGCGTGAAGGCCAGGGGGATGACCTCCAGCAGCTCCCCGGCGCTGCGCACCAGGAAGTTGTGCTTGGTGATGGGCAGGGTCAGGCCGTAGGTGTCCACCTCCTGGAAGGCGTCGGTGCCGATCATGGGCAGGGGCACCTGCCCCGTGATGGCGACCAGGGGCACGGAGTCCAGTTTGGCGTCCGCGATGGCCGTCAGCAGGTTGGTGGCCCCGGGGCCCGAGGTGGCCAGGCAGACCCCCGGCCTCCCCGTGACCCGGGCCATGCCCTGGGCGATGAACCCCGCGCCCTGCTCGTGCCGGGCGAGGATGTGCCGGAGGGCGCTGTCATGCAGCGCGTCGTACAGCGGGAGATTCGACCCGCCGGGAATCCCGGCGACGACCTCCACGCCCTGCCGCTCCAGCAGGCGGCAGATGATCTCGGAACCTCGGTGCTTCATGGGGCCTCCTTGGGCGCCCCTTCCGCGCGCGCCGCCGGAGGCGAAAAACAGCAACCCCTCCGGCGGTGCGGCCGGAGGGGCTGTTGGGTGCTGTGTTCAGATCAACGGGACGGCACAACCCTCACGGCGCGCAGACACGGGGACGTACAACCACCACCGGGGTTCCGGGGGCGGCGTCGCGCGCCATGGTCTGGATGCCGTACAGGTTCATGTCCGTCTCCGCAAGGGGATTTATTGAATTGTACCCGGCGGACTCCCCCCAAGTCAACCCGCCGGCAGGGCAATCGCACTAAAATGCGCCTTGAAAAACCGCCTGCAAACGGCATGAACGTCCCTCGGTCTGTGATTCCGTCTTTGTTGTCCCAACGGGACATCCGCCTATAGCCCAGGCCAGGCCGCCGCCCGAAGGGCCAGGCCTGCCTTGGGGAGGATGCACCCTCCAACACATGCCCTGAAAGGGCATCCGAAATTTTCTTGCGCGCCGGGAAGAAGACAAGGCAGGCGGGAC
>JAAYBR010000141.1 GCA_012730045.1 Candidatus Hydrogenedentota bacterium
CGGCTAATGTCCTGCATCCCTCCGGGATGCCCAAGACTTTCGCTTTCGGCCATTTCCACGTTTGGCAGAGAAAAACCGGCGGCTTGGGGCGCGGAAGAATACGTCCACTTCATTAGCAGCGAAGCGAAGCCATCCCGTTCCCGCCGCGGCCCTGCCTGCACGCGATTGCTTCCGGCGCTGCGCGCCTTCGCAATGACGTGCGCACATCCGGGCTGCCTGCTCTTCAACTGTTGCCGCGTCCGTTGCCGTAGATCGCCAGGGTCTCCGCGAGCATGTCGGCGACCTCGCGGCGCAGCGCCTTGGGCTCCAACAGCTCCGCCTCGCTGCCAAACCCCAGCACCCACGACTTCACCTCCGGCCGGCTCGACGCCGTGAAGGTGAGGACGAGGGACCCGTCGCGGCGGCGGCGGAAATGCTGGTCGGCGCTCCAGCGCCGCTCGGAGACATAGGTGGCCACGGCGGCGGAAAACGCCACCCGCACGCGGAACGGCGGATCAAAGTCGAAACCGAAGAGCCCCTTGCGGCTCGTGTCCTTTCCGGGCGTGAAGGGGGTGTCCGTCAGCGCGGCGCGGACAATGCGGTGCACGGCCAGCGTGATCGGCTTCTTGTCGCCCGCAGGCGCGCCGTCGGCGGTGAAGCGCCGCCCGCGCACATAGAAGGCCTCGCGGAACGCGACCAGCTTCATCGGGCCGATGAGGTGCTCCTTCGTCTCGCCGCCCAGCTTGTTCCGGTAGACCACACGGCACAGGCGGTGGGCGGCCATGCCCTCCTGCAGCGTCTCCAGGTGGCTGTGGAAGGGCGTGTAGTCAATCATGCCCTTTCCCCGGCTCTCCGCGAGGGTTGGCGGCATGTCCGCCCCGTCCGTCGTGAGGAAGGCCGCCGCGCCGATGGTCCGGTTGATCTCCTCCTTCACCTTCGCGGGGAGCAGGTGCTGCACAATGTCCTTGCACAGGCACAGGTAGCGCAGGGCGTGGGCGTCCACCGCCACCCCGGCGGGCACCGTCTTCGGGGTGACGCGGAAGAACCGGTTGTTCCCCTCCATCCAGCTCTCCACCGTGATCCCCGGCACCCGCTCCAGGTTCTCCAGCATCCGCAGCACCGTCTGCCGCGAGCAGCGGAAAATCCCCGCCAGCCGGGTCAGCGAATACTGCCGGCCGTTCGACCCCAGCAAGAGCAGCAGCTGCACGAGCCGCAGCCCCGGCGAACCGTATGTGTCCCGCGCCACGCGCAAACCCTCCGGATTCCTGCATCCGCACCGCAAACACCGGGGCCCATGATGCACCATTCCGCCCGGGGATGCAACAGGCTGCGGCGCGCCCGTGTTTCCTTTCCGGCCGGCCGCTGCACGCGCTGCTGTTCGCCCTGATCCTGCTGGCGGGGCTGTTGCCGCGCATTTACGGGCTGGAGCGCGAGTCCATCTGGTGGGACGAGTTCACCAGCGTGGTGCATCTGGAGCCGCCGTCGGACTGGAGCGCGGACCCGCAGTTTGTGCGGTGGAACCAGACGGTCATCCGGGACACGGCGCCGAGCCTCCTGGGGTTCTGGAAGCAGAACCGGTCCATGGACCCGGCGACGATGCCGCTCTACTACACCTTTGAGTACCTGTGGAGCCGCCACGTCAGCAACGACTTCGACACCCAGCGGTATCTCTCCATATTGATCGGCATGCTCCTGCTGCCCGCGGGCTACCTGCTGGGGCGGCTGTTCTTCGGCCCCGGCGGCGGGCTCCTGGTGATGCTGTGCGTGGCGCTCTCGCCGATCCACATCCAGTTCTCGCGCGAAATCCGCATGTACGGGCTGATGACCGTGCTGGCGGCGGTGTCGGTTTACAGCTACGCGAGGCTGGTGGGCGGCGGCGGGCGGCGGTGGTGGGTCCTCCACGGCCTGAACAACATGGTCCTCTTCTGGACCCATCCCTTCGCGGTGCTGATCCCCTTCACCGAGTTCGTCTTCTGGGCGCTCGCGTTTCCCCGCGACTGGCGGCGCATCGGCAAGTGGATCGGGCTGCATGTCCTCGCCGTGGCCCCGGTGGCCGTGTACATCGCCTCGATCCGGTTCTGGGACCAGTCGTCCACCGACACGTGGATGAAGGTTCCCAACCTGAACGAGCTGGTCGGCGACCTCTTCGCGGACGACGCCATCGGCATGACCTACCAGCTCAACGCGTCGGAGGCGTTCTGGAACCTCTTCCTCGTGCCGGAAACGGCGGGCGCCGTGGCGGGGTTCCGGTGGACCATCGGCACATGGTACATGGGCGCCGTGCTGCTGGCCCTCGCGTGGTTTTTCGCAAAGGACCTTTTCAGGGCCCGCGCGGGCGCCTGCGCGGCCGGCGCGTGCGCCGCGCCCCCGGCGGGCGGCGGGTGGATGTGGTCAACGCGGGCGTGTCGGGCATCAACTCGGACAAACGCGTCCTGAAACTGGCGGACTACCTCCTGCTGGAGCCGGACATGATCGTGGTGTACAACGCCGCGAACGACATCTGCCACGGCCTGTTTCCAAAATGGGTGAGCGAGACCTCCGCGTCCGGCCGGGTGGTGCGGAGCCTCCGCGCGCTGGACAAACGCCTCAACCCGCTGACCCTTCCCGGAGAGGCGGCGCAACGGCGGGACATCCGCGCGAAGATGGCCAATCTCGCCTTCCTGTGCGACCAGGCGGACAGGGTGCGCGGGGGCAAGGAGGTCTTCGGGGACATCTTCCACATGAAGAACCGGGGCATCGAGCGCAAGGCGCGCGCCATCGCGGAGATGCTGCTGCCCCTGCTGCCGGAGGGGCTCAGCGCGGACGCCGCGCCCCAAACACCCAGTAGCGGCTCGCCAGGTAATTGAAGGTGAGCCCCGCGAGGATGCCGAGCACGGCGGCCGCCTGCGGCAGCCCCGCCAGCGCGGGCCACGCCCGAACCGCCCCCAGTGTCACCGCGTAGTTCACCGCCCCCCCCACGGAGCACGCCGCAACGAACGCGCCAAGCTGCTTCATCACGTTCCCCCCGCGCGTCTCGGCGAAGGTGATCTGCCGGTTCAGCACGAAGTTGAAAAGCATGGCGATGAAGATGGCGAGAGCCACCGCGGCCTGGAGCGGCACGCCCGCCGCATCGAGCGCCGTGAGCGCGGCAAGGTTCACCAGCGTGCCGAGAAAACCCACGAGGGCAAACTGCGAGAAGTGGGCCAGGTGCCCGTACTTGAACACCGCCAGCCGCCGCAGGTGCCTGAGGTAAAGCAGCTGCTCGCGCAGGCTGAGCTTGCTCTCGCCGCGGTGGCGCTGCGCGAAATGGATGGGCACCTCCTCCGCGCGCCGGCAGCCGCATTTCACCAGCACCTCCAGACCAATCTTGTAGCCCACCGCGTTCAGCGGCGGGGCCGCGTCCAGCAGCGTCCGGGGAAAGGCAAAGAAGCCGCTCATGGGGTCCTTCACCCGCGTGAACGGGAGCGCCGGCAGCGTGGCCGCCCGGCTGTTGATCCAGCTCAGAAGCCCCCAGTCCTCGGCGGTGGTGCCGCCGGGGGCGTAGCGCGACCCGATGACAAAGTCGGCGCCCCCCGCGAGGGCGGCAAGCATCTCCGGAATCTTCTCGGGCGGATGGCTCAGATCGGCGTCCATCACCAGCACCACGGGCTTGTCTGCAAGTCTAAATCCGTCCATCACCGCCGCGCTCAGCCCGCGGTCCCTGGTGCGCACCGTCAGGCGGACCCAGTCCAACCCCGCCCGCGCCACCGCCTCCTCCGTGCCGTCCCGGCTGTCATCATCCATGAGAAACACGTCCAGATCGAGACCGTGCTCCCGGCGCAATTGGTCCAACCGGGCAAGCAGTTCCGGAAGATTGGCCGCCTCCCGATAGGTGGGCACCACCACCGAAACGCCCGGCAGGACCGGAAAGGGGCCGTCTTGCCTGGTGTTTTCGCTAGAACCCATGGAACTGGTCTCCCCCCTCGTCATGGCACGAAACCCCCTTCCTGTCAACTTTTGGCCGGACGGGGGACGGGCTGGGCAGCCCCCCGGAAAAATAGGCGAGAAAAGGGGTTGACAATCAGGGGAAAGTGTTGTAAGATAACAAGTGACGGAAGACGCACGCGGGCGTTTGCGCGTGGCTCGCGTCCCGCGGCGTTGACCGCAAGCATTTCTCGCATGTTGCGTGAGGCTTTGTGGTGTGGATGTATGAAGCCCAAATCGGTTTTGTAACCAAGGAGGACAGATTGTCATGAAGAAGATGCTCGTTGGACTTATTGCCCTTGCTGTCGCGCTGGTGGGTGCACCAGCCCTCGCGCAGTACACCCCCGTGCCGGATCTCACCGGGTGTCCGGCGGCAGGACAGCCGGGCCTGCCTTTCAGCCCGCTGCCCACGTTCAACATCATGGACGCCAACTACGCGGCGCCCGCCCTTTCCTGGCCGGCCGTTGGCGAGTATGACTTCTGCGCGATTCTGGACACGGTGTTCTGCTCGGCCGGCCCGCTGGGCGACCTTGCCGAGGAAGTTGAGCAGTTCGCCTTCCTGATCCAGTGCCTGAACGCCGACATCAACGGCCCGCTTAACCCTGACCCGGAGGCCGACATTCCGGTCCAGCCGAACGGCATCCCGGACGGGCAGTACGAGCTGGGGTTGCTGGGGCGCGTCCTCAACACGCCCAGCAATCCCTACCACGATGCCGCGCTGGCCGCCTTCCAGAGCAACACGCTCGCCATCAAGGCTATCGTGGTTGAGGCGCTGGCGAACGCCAGCTTTAAGAAGTCCGACGAGAAAGACATCCGTGCCCTGGTTGGCGGGATCGTCCCGCATCTTCTGGGTTCCCTTTGCTCCGTCCTTGGCGCGTTCCCCACGCTGGGCGACGCCACGACCAACGCCGCCCTGGATGAGCTGCTTGGCCTGCTGGAAGGCATCGGTGTTGACGCGCCTGATGGCGGCATTGGCGCCATCACGACCGCCGTGCCGCAGCTTGGCCCGGAAGGCGATGCGGACGGCGACGGCGCCTCCAACCGCAAAGAGTACAACTACTTCAAGGCTCAGGGTCCGGCGGCGACCATTGACGCCCAGCTTGACCCCCTCCAGACCCCCCCGAACCTTGCCTTCGTCACCGGTGCCGGCAAGTTTGAAGAGGGTACGACCGTCACCCTGCGCATTGCCTTCGTTGGCATGACCGGCGAGGGTGCGACCTTCCAGTGGTTCAAGGGTGGTGCCCCCATCACGGACGCCACCGGCTCCTCGCTGGTGTTCGACCCCGTCACCGTGGCCGATGCCGGCTCCTACAGCTGCGAGCTTAACATCCCGGACAAGGCCACCGTGTTCCTGACCGATCCGGCCGTGCTGACCGTCCTGCCGGAAGGCAGCCTCCCCGTTGCGGGCGGCATGGGTCTGGCCCTGCTGGCGGGCGCGTGCGCCCTGGCCGGCGCGGTGGGCATCCGCCGCAGGAAGTAAGTCTTTCCTCCTGACATTCGTCCGGCCACCGGGTTCCTCCGGTGGCCGGATTCTTTTTTGGGCGGGAGAGGTGGCATGGGGGGGGGATGGGAGGCGGTATCCCGACGGCGCTGGATACGGCTGTCCTGGCCTCGGAGAAGGTTCTGCTGCGCGCCGGGGAGCCTTGCCCGCGGGATGGGGTGTCACACCGGGTGCGGACGGCCTTTCCCTCCAGGCCGGGGCCGTCGCCGACGTCGGCTTTGCTCAGTCTGGACGGGAAGCGCCGACGAGGGTGTCATAGAGGGCCAAGAGCTCGCGGTGGGCCGTGAAGGGCACCTCCGGACGCGCGTCGCGTTTCACGAAGGCGAGGTCCAGAGCGTCGCTTCCGGCGCGCGGCGTGCCCCGCCAGCGCTCCACAAGGAAACCCAGCACGAGCACATGCCCGGAAAGGGCATTGTGGCCCGCGCCGGTCCCCAGGATGCGGCAGGACTCGGTTATCAGGCCGGTCTCCTCTTCCAGCTCCCTGGCAACACACTCCTCGGCGCGCTCACCGGCCTCCATAAAGCCGCCGGGCAGACTCCAACGCCCCAGCGCGGGCTCCACCGCCCGCTGCACGAAGAGCAGCCCGCCCGCGCCATCCTCCACGAGGACGCAGCAGGCGGGCACGGGGTTGCGGTAATAGAACCGGTTGCAGTCGCGGCACCAGGGACGCTCGCGCTCCCCGTCATGCGCGGATTCCAGCGGCGCGCCGCAGGTGCCGCAGTGGTTCCACGCGAAGGGTTTTGGGGGTATCCAGACCATGCCGCCACCATACTCCGCGAACGGGGCCGGACGCAACGCGCGCAGGGGGGCGGCACGGACCTCGGGCGGCCCGTGTCCCCTCTGTGCCCCCGCCCGCATCCCTTGCAGATGCCGCGCCTCAACCCCAGGAGCCTCCCGCTTTTGAAAGGGCGTCCGGCACCTTCCTTCGTGTGGAAAGCCGGTTATCTGCGGCTCGGGGCATTGTCTGTTTATTGGGTCTCCTCCTCCGATGCACGCACGGGTGAGCATGGCCCTGCATGGTGGTATTTTTTTTCAAGGATATCCTACCCTGGGGAAGGTTTTTCAAGATTCGGCGCACGCTCACCTCAGCCCCCCCCGATGCTTCGGCAGGTTCTTCATGCAGCATAACCCCTCATGGGACCCTGCGTTGCGCGTCCCCGGCATCCTTCCCCGAAAAACATGCAGCCGTTGGAATGCAAAGTGGCCCGGAACCTGCTCTGTGCCTGCTGGTGGCGCGGCAGGCCCGCCGCGTGGAGCGTTGTTGCCGGTTTGCCGGTTCACGTCTAGCCCGGACGCATCGCGGCCGTGACAGCGTGTCCGAGTCTCGGGCAAACGGTATGGTGTAGGCCGTTGTCCCCGTGGCCGGGTTGGTGCCGCGCCACCGCGGAGCAAACATTGACCAGTGAAGAATAGTGTGATAAACTTTGGCCGTCCAGGAGGGCCGGGCTCTCCCCGGAACAAACTGTGGGTCAAGGTCGGGAAATGCTTCCGGCACAGCGTGTGCCCGGGGCGCGGTGGATGAACCATAACAAGGAGATGCGATCATGGTGTTGACTTCATTTCTCACGGGACTCTTCGACTTGCTGGCGGCCTTCTTCACGGAGTATGTGATCGGGCTGCTGACCGGTCTGATCACGGGGGCCCTCGGTCTGGGCGCGTGAGGCGGCGCAGCCCCCTCGCAGTGACGGTGGAGACAACCGCGCCCAGGCAACGCCTGACGCGCTGAAAGAAAGGACTTTCCAATGGGTGCAGATCTTGCAACGTCCGTGATCGGATACTTTGTGGCCTTCGTTGTGGAGCTCGTGCTGGGCGGCATTTTCGGCTTCCTGGGCAACCTGCTGTTTGGCGGGGCCGGGGATCCCCTCGCCTAGGGCATCCGCGTGAGTTAAGACAACACGCCGCCCCCGGCGCACGATGCGGCGGGGGCGGCGTCTTTGCTCCGCGAACGGTGCCCGTCAGGGGGTGATGTCTATGCCGTAGACCTCGTTGCCGCAGGCGGCAAACAAGTCCCCCGCGAAGAACCCGGTGAACGCGCCGATCTGTCCGGGAAGTTCGGCAATGGTCTCAAAGGTGCCCGTGGCCGCGTCCACGCGGATGATGAAGGCGCCGGAGGGGTAGAAGAAGTACGGGCTGCCCGCGGCGATGATGGCCCCGCCCGTGACGGGCGGATAGGGCGTTTCCGGCGGCGGGAGAAGCTCCAGGGATGCGGTGTCCAGCATGCGGAACGCGTTGTCCACGGCAAAGGCCAGGCGCGGCAGTGCGGGGTTTCGGCCGAGGCAGGTGACGCCGGCGGACCCCTCGAAGGGGAAGTTCTTGTAGGGCTGGCGGGTGTCCACCCCCATCACGCCAAGCTGGGGCGCGGGGCCCTTTTCGCCGGGCTTCCCGGCGGGCTCCACGCTGGTGCCCACATAGATCAGCGACTCGTCCATGGCGAGGCCTGAGACGGCCTGGCGGCCAAAGGGGTTCTCCACCAGTTCCGTTTCACCGGTCTCAGGGTCCGTCACGGCAACGGCCCCGCCCGCGGTTCCGGGCTTTGCGGCCCAGCCGGAGTACAGTTTGCCGTCGTGTCCCATCAGGAGCCCTCCCCGGGGGTGCGTGTAGCCGCGGACGCCCAGGGACGCGATGGTGACGGGGTTCTTGCGCTCATACTGCTCCCAGGGCAGGTTGGGGTCCAGCCGGAAGATGTCCCCCTGCGCGTGGCACACGCCATAAACCATCCCCTTGACGATGACAAGGGCGTTTACGGCACCTTCGGCGTCCACCGCCTTGTCCGTGACGGTGTAGGCCTTGCTGTCGGGGGTCATCACAAACAGGCTGGGGCCGAAAAGGGGCGCTCCCCAAATCTGGCTCATCTCACTGTCCGCCGCAAGAAAGAGCGGGGGCCGGGGCGTGCCCTTCACCCGCACGGGCTTCCTCAGCATGGAGACGTTCCCCGGGCCGAAGGTGAAATAATCGCATCCCCGGACGCCGAACGCATCCCCCGAGGGCAGGCCTGCGACAAAGCGCCCGCCCCGCAGCGCGATGTCGGCCACGGGGGCGAGCACGGACTCCCCCGCCTGCGCGCGAAAGTAGGTGTCCCCCCGTCGGGACCAGAGAACGGACTCCGTTGTCGCCTCTTCAATCACGGCCCAGGGCTCCGTGTCCGATGATGGCACGGGAAAGGGGGGCTTCACCTCCGCGAGGGCGGCGTCGAAGAAGCGGTTCCCCGCCGCAAACAGGCCATTCCACACAACGCCCCCGAAAACGCCCTTCAGGGAGTCAGGCGGATCGGAAAACGTTTTGTCCTCCGGATTGAACAGGCGGACCGCCGGGGCTTCCTTGTCATACGCGCAGAGGAGCCGCCCGTCCGGCAGGACCGACACCCGCCGCAGCGAGGTGTTCGGCGGCGCGCCCGGGCCAAGCACCTCCACCGAAAGGTCCGCGGGGTTCAGGGCGCACAGCAGCCCGCCGGGATAGGTGCCGAAATAGAGGCGGCCGTCCCGTCCGGCGGCGAAGTTCCAGATGCAGGCCTGGCCCTCGACGGGAATCTCCTTGACGAAGCGGCCCTCGGTCATGTCAAACACCAGCACATGGCCGTTGAAATAGGCGCCCACGGCCACCTGGTTCGTGCCGGGAATCTGCGCGATCGCCCACGCGCCGGAGCCCGAAGGGGCCTGCACGGGGCGGACGTCATCATTCCCGGGGTTGATGAACAGCAGGCCCGCCGGTTCGGCTTCGCTGGCCGTTGACATCACCACATAGTCCACGTTTTCCGCCGTGTCGCGCACGGCCGCCCCCCCGAGATAGTGAATCGGCGTGCATGGACGGCCGAGGGACTCCACAGGAACAGCCTGGGCCGCGGCGGAAAGAAGCGCGGCGGCGAGAAGAAGGGCGGAAAAACGCATGGTCATCACTCCTGCGCAGCCCGGTCGCGCCGGGCGCGGTTCCATTGTGTCACGACTGCCCCTCCCCCATCAACGCGGCTCTCCGGGCGGCGTCCGGGCGGGTGCCGGCCCCCATGACGGCGCCGCCCTTGACCCCGGCGGCGCGCCGCGATATAGTGGGCCCGCGCGGGCCGTCCCCGGTGGCCCCGCCGGAGACCCCTTCCCTTGAGCGGAAAGTGCTGCAAGATCACCTTTGACCCCCCGGGACGCACCGTGGAGGCGCGCGCCGGCACGCCGCTGCTGGAGGCGGCCGCCCTGGCCGGATTCGCCGTGAACACGCCCTGCGGCGGCGCGGGCTCCTGCGGCAAATGCCGCGCCCGCCTCGACCCGGCCCCCGACCCGCTGCCCGCCGAACTCAAGACCCTCCCGCTGGAGGACCTCGGCGCCGGGTGGCGGCTCCTGTGCCGCCATCAGGTGTCCGGCGATCTCCGCGTGCATCTCCCCGGCAGCTCGCTCTTCGGCGGCGACCACCAGATTGTCACGGGGCACGGCGTCTCCTCCGGCGATGCGGCCGACCCCGTGGTCCGGCAGGCGCATGTCCGCATGACGGCCCCCTCGCTGGAGGAGGGGCTGCCTGATCTCCCCCGGCTGGACGCCGCCCTGCGCGCCGCGGGCGCGCTGGAAGCGGGCGCACCCCCCCTGGCCGCCGCGCCGGAAGCCCTCAACCAACTCACCGCGGGCCTGCGCGCCGCGGACTACGCGGGCGCCGCCGTGGTCCGCGAAAGCCGCCTGCTGGCCTTCCGTGGCGGGGCGGACACCGCGCCCAGTTTCGGCGTCGCGGTGGACGTGGGCACGACGACCCTGGCCGCCGCGCTGGTGGACCTGCGCGACGGCGCGGACCGCGGCGTGGCCGCGGCCATGAACCCCCAGACGGTCTGGGGGGACGACGTGCTCGCCCGCATCGCCCGCGCGGGACGCGGCGAGCAGGAGCGCCTGGAGATGCGCCAGGCCGTCTGCGCGGTCATCGCGGAGATGATCCGCGGGCTGTGCGCGGACGCGGGCGCCTCGCCGGAACAGGTCCACGCCCTCGCGGCGGCGGGCAACACGACCATGGAAAGCCTGCTCTGCGGCGTGGACCCGTCCCCCCTCGGCTGCGTGCCCTTCACGCCCGCCTTCGGCGACGGCCCCCGCCTGCGCGCGCGCGACCTGGGGCTCCCCGCCCATCCCGACGCGGAGCTGCGCCTGTTCCCCGTCATCGGCGGCTTCGTCGGCGGCGACACCGCGGCGGGCATCCTCGCCGCCGGGCTGGACAGCCTCCAGGGGGTCAGCCTCCTCATAGACATCGGCACCAACGGGGAGCTGGTGCTCGCCCACGACGGGGCGCTGCTCGCCGCCAGCACGGCGGCGGGCCCCGCCTTCGAGGGGGCCCGCATCTCCTGCGGCATGCGGGCCGCCCGCGGCGCCGTGGAGAAGGTGGTCCTCGGCGACGCGCCGGAGTTCTCCGTCATCGGCGGCGGCCCGCCCAGGGGCCTCTGCGGCAGCGGCCTCCTCGACCTCTGCGGACAGCTGCTTGCCGCCGGGCTGCTGGCTCCGGACGGAAGGCTCGCCGGACCGGAGGCGCTGTCCCCGGGCACCCCGGAGGCCGTCGCCGCGCGCGTGGCGCGCACCCCGGACGGCGGCCCGCTCTTCGTGGTCGGCGGCCCGCCGGAACGCCCCTTCGGGCTCACGCAGCGCGACGTGCGCGAGCTGCAATTGGCCGCCGGGGCCATCCGCGCAGGCATCCTGCTCCTCCTCCGGCAGGCGGGGCCCGCCCTCGACGGCGTGGACCGGGTGTTCGTTGCAGGCGGCTTCGGCCAGTACATCCGCCGGGAAAACGCCCTGCGCGTGGGATTGCTCCCCCGCGAGATTCCCGCCAGCCGCGTGCACTACGCCGGAAACACCTCCCTCGCGGGGGCCAAGCGGGTCCTCCTTTCGCGCGCGGACGACGCCCGCGTGGACGCCCTGGCCCGCGCCGTCCGCCATGTGGACCTCAGCACGGACCCCGACTTCGCCATGGAGTTTGCCATGGCCATGCACTTCCCCGGCTAGGACCGGTCGGACGGGTCAGGCCCGCCGGAGCAGCACCCCCTCCGGCGAGAGCGCGGCGGCCAGCGGAACGGCGGGATAACGGTCCGGGTCGGCGCAGAGGGGGATGTCGGACTCCAGGTGAATCCGGCGGAGTTTCTCCGCGTGGGGGGCCGTCTCGAAGAGCCGCAGGATGCCCTCCTCCGCCAGGCGCGCGGCATAGGCGGCGCGCAGGTCCCGCCCTTCGCCGATCTCCGCGTCCGGGCATTCTCTCCGCAGGCACTCCAGCAGGAACACGGCGGCGGCGCGGTCCTCCTGCGCGTCAAAGGCCGGATCGTCCATGAGCCCGGCGGGGATGAAGACCACCTCGCCGTCCGGCCCGGCCAGCCGGCGCGCGGCGGCCACGGCGGCCGAGGCGTTGACCACGGTGCCCATGAGCACGGCGCCCGCGCCCGCGCACTGGCTCAGACGGCCCGCGCCGGTGGTGGTGGTGAAGACCACGCGCCGCCCCGCGGCGTGATGCGCCTCGGCGGGGCTGTTGCCATGGTCAAACCCCTCCGGGGGCAGGCCGCCGCGCTCGCCGTAAAGCAGGGCGTCCGGGCGCTCCCGCCGGGCGGCAAGGGCGCCCCCGACCCCGGGCACGGCGAGGATGTCCACCGCCCCCGCGTGGAGCAGGGCGGCGGCTGTGGCGCTGGCGCGCAGGGCGTCCACCACGACGGCCACGGCGCGGCGCCCGGCGGCAAACGCGCAGCCTCCCGCCCCCTCGATCACATGAACCCGCATGAAAGTGCCTTTCCGCCGTCTACCGGCGCGCGCCGGGGTGGGCCACGGCGAGTCTTTTCTCGGTCCAGCGGGCGAGCCGCACGAAGGGCAGGCCGAGGAGGAGGTAGATGGCCGCCACCATGAGGCCCGTGCCAAAGTAGTCGTAGTAGGTGATGGCGAGCATCTGGTAGGTCTTGGTCAGCTCGATCATCGTGATGATGGACACGAGGGACGAGTCCTTCAGCAGGGAGATGAAGTCGTTGGTGACCGGGGGCAGCACCACGCGGAAGGCCTGGGGCGCGATGACGTGGCGGATGGACTGCCAGCGGCTCATGGCCAGCGCGAGGGCGGCCTCCATCTGAGAGTGCGGCACGCTGATGAACCCGGCACGGTAGTTCTCCGCCTCATAGGCCGCATAGTTCATGCCCAGCCCCACCACGCCCGCCCAGAACGGCGAGAACCGGATGCCGACCGAGGGGAGGCCGTAGAAGATGAAGAACAGCTGGATGAGCACCGGCGTGCCGCGGATGATCTCGATGTAGAGCGTGGCCAGCAGGGACAGCGGACGCGGGGCGTACACGCGCACCGTGGCCAGCAGGAAACCCAGCACAACGGCGAAGAACATGGAGAGCAGGGAGACCTCCAGCGTGATCAGCGCGCCCCTGCCCAGCACCGGCAGAAAGCCGATGTAGCGTTTGATCTTCTCCGGGAACCCCGAAACCTGCCCCTGCTGCGCGACCCACTGGTCGTACAGGACGGGGTCGCTCTTCGGGGGGCCGTAGTCGCCGAACTCGGCGGCGACCAGGGGGTTCCACAGGTTCCACCGGTCCAGGATGCGGCGCAGCTCGCCGTTCCCGCGCATCTCCATGAGAATCTCGTTCACCCGCGCCAGCAGCTCCGGCTCGTCCGCGGGGAAGGCGAAGCCGTAGCTGATGCGGCCGATCTCCTGCTTGATGAACTTGACGCCGGGGCGCGGGCCGCCGTAGTAGAGGGCCACGGGGCCGTCGAAAAGCACCGCGTCAAGCCGCCCGTTCTCCAGGTCGTTGAAGCCGTTGACCTCGGTGGAATAGGCGCGGATGTCCACGCCGCCCAGGTCCGCAAGAATGTAGTAGGAGAGCGACGCCTTGAGCACGCCCACGGTTTTCCCCCGGCAGTCCGCCAGGGAGGACACGGCGAAGGTGTCCTGGCGCACGCAGAGCTGGAGGGCGGTGACGTAGTAGGGCACGGAGAAGGCGACGGCCTCCTCGTGCTCCGGCGTGATCTCCTGGCCCTGGATCGCCATCTCGTACAGGTCGCGGTTGAGGCCGGGGATCAGCTTGTCCCAGTCGTTCTGGACGAAGACCGGCTTCCGGCCGAGCTTCCCCCCGATGTGGTCCATGATCTCGACCTCGAAGCCGACCAGGGTGCCGGGGTTCTCCGGGTCGTCGTAAATGTAGGGCACGCCGCCCTCGAGGTCCGCGCCGTAGCGCAGGATGCCCGCGTCGGCCGCGGGGGCCTCCACCCCCGCGAAGTCCGCGTCGGTGTACTCCACCGTTTCCTCGGCCTCCGCCGCCATCTCCGGCGTGATGGGGACGCCCTCCGCCTCTTCCTCCTCCTCCGCGGCGGCGGATTCTGTTTCGGGGGCTTCCACCACGGCAACGGCGGCGGGGTCGGCGGCGGGGGAATCCGTCTGCGCGGGCGCGGCCGACGCCCCCAGGATCAGCAGCAGAACGGCCGCCAGCGCCCCGGAGACGCGAAAAAGGGAACCGCTCATCATGCCGTCTCCATGTACTGCCGCAGGAAGCGGCGGGTCCGGTCATCCTTGGGGTTGATGAAAATCTCATCCTCGTCGGATATCTCGACGATCTCCCCGTGCTCCATGTAGACGATGTAGTCGGAGGCGTTCCGGGCGAAGCGCATCTCGTGCGTCACGACGACCTGCGTCATGCCCTCGTTGTCCAGGTCGCGCATGACCTGGAGCACCTCGTCCACCAGCTCGGGGTCGAGGGCCGAGGTGGGCTCGTCGTAGAGCATGACCTTGGGGTTCATGGCGAGGGCGCGGGCGATGGCCGCGCGCTGCTGCTGCCCGCCGGAGAGCTGGTGCGGGTGGCGGTTCTCGTGCTTGGACAGCCCCACCTTCGCCAGCAGCCGCCGGGCGTTCGCCACGGCCGCGTCCTTCGGCTCGTTTTTCACGATCATCGGCGCGAGGATGATGTTCTCCAGGATCGTCTTGTGCGGAAAGAGGTTCAGCGACTGGAACACCATGCCCACCTCCGCGCGGAGCCGGTGCGCCTGGTCCGCGAAGAGGCGGTCCGGCTGGCTGTGGCGGTCCTGGCGCTCCAGGGCGACCCCGGCCACGCACACGCGGCCCGAGTCCAGCAGCTCCAGGCAGTTGATGCACCGGAGCAGGGTGGTCTTGCCGCAGCCCGACGGGCCGATGACGGACACCAGGTCGCCCTCCTCGATCCGGAGGGTGACGTCCCGCAGCACGGGATGCCCGTCGAAGGATTTGGTCAGCCGCTCCACCGAGATGAGGGGGGCGGCCTGCTCTGCTGCTGCCATGGCGGACTCCTCTGCCCCCGCAGACCGGGGGCGCGCGCAAAACAACGCTGCGAAAAGATACCCGCCGCACACCCCCATGTCAAGCGCGGCGCACCGTCCCGGGACAGGGGGCGGGGTCAGTCGGCGTGGAGGATGCCCTCCAGCCAGGTGAAGACCTCGCCCATCGCCTGGGGGTGCGCCGCGAAGAGGTCGGCGCCGGATGCCGTGCCCCGGTAAAGCCGCACCTCGCTGAAGACCGGCGCGGCGGCCTTGAGCGCGCGCGCCGCCGCCGCGCCGAGGCCGTCGTTCTCCGCCGCCACGAAGAGCGCGGGGCAGTCTTTCAGGTCGCGGACCACCCGCTCCGCGTCGAGCCCCCCCATTTCGAGGACCGGGGAGACGCCAACCACCGCCTGGACGGCCGGCTCGGCGAGGGCGTACAGGAGCGCGAGGGTCGTCCCGAATTCCTCGCCCGCCACGGCGAGGTTCTCCGGGTCGGCGCCCGCCGCCACGAGGGCCTCCCGCGCGGCGGCCAGGTCGGCCAGGGCCGGGTGCCCCCTCTCCGGCCCGCCCTTCCCGGCGGCGCGGTCGGGCACGCCAGGGCCGCGCGGGTCCACGACGGCGCACAGATACCCGCGCGCGGCGGCGGCGGCGGCGAACCCCTCCCAGACCCCGTGGTCCCGGCCGGGGCCGGGAACCAGCAGCAGGCTGGGGGGGCGTTCCCGCGCGGCGCGCGGGTCCGGCGCGTGCAGCACTGCGGTCACGGCGGCCCCGTCCGCCGTCCGCAGGGTCAGCGGGGCGGGTTTCGGCGGTCCGGCGGGCGAGCACGCCGCGTGCAGCCCGGCGAGGGCCAGGCACAGGACCACGGCACCCAGGCGCCGGAGCAATGCGGGTGTTGCCATGAGCAGTGAGGTGTCCCGGAAGCCCGCCGCAGCCTGCGGCCGGATTCCCCTTCCATGATACCCCTTCCCGGGGGCGGGGTTCCCGCTTGCCGGCACGGTCCCCGAATCGTTGGAAAGACGACGGCTTTCGGGCCCGCTCCAGGGCGCGGCAAGCGGCGCCCCTACGAGAGGATCTTGGTGTTTTCGCGTATGCCCGGGGCCTGGGCAGGCAGGGCGCGGCAAGCGGCGCCCCTACGAGAGGATCTTGGTGTTTTCGCGTATGCCCGGGGCATGGGCAGGTAGGGGCGCTGCTTGCCGCGCCCCTGCGAGAGGATCTTGGTGTTTTCGCGTATGCCCGGGGCCTGGGCAGGTAGGGGCGCTGCTTGCCGCGCCCTCTTCGCGCGGTGAGACAAAAAAAGCGAAAGCGGGAATGTCACCCGACATGCCCGCTTTCGCGCGAGTGCTATTAGGACGTTGTGCCCAGGATCACAGACCCGGAGGCAGCAGGTAACCGTAGGAGACGACCACCGCGTCGGCGCGCCCCTGGCCGATAACCGCACCCTGGATCAGCTTCGAACCCTTGTCGGCATCGTAGCCGGCCGGGATCTCCCAGCTGACCGTGATGGAGCCGTTGATACGGGTGTCAACCACCGTCGTGCCGGGGATGGGAGCGCCATCCACGGACCGCGGACGGTTCGGGACCAGCACGCCCTGGCCGCCTTCCTGGCCACCCTGGACGCCACCGATGGCCGCCGTCGGGTCGTTCGCCGTGGGGCGGAACGCCAGCGCGGACTGCGGGGCAATCGCGAACGTGTTGTTCGGAGCGAACGGGCCGAGGAAGTCACCATCGGGGTTGTAGTAGGCGATCGAGCACACCAGCGGCACATCCGCGTTGCTCTTCAGGTAAACCAGGGACACGAAGGTGTTCTGGTTGACCGGATAGCCAACGCCCGTGTTGGTCGCATCCGCGAACCACGGAATGGCCACCGACGCCGCGAACGCCGCACCGCCGATAAGAACCAAAGCCATCGCAAACATAACTTTCTTCATTTTCTTTCACCTCCTTCGTTGTGGAATTTCTGCAAGGTCCCAGCCCTGAGGGCTGCTTACAGTACCTTCAATTGGCCTCATGGCCGGGGCTCATGCCACCAGCCACAACTAGTTTGTACCACAAACCAGTCTGAATGTCAAGCACTTTCTTCGTCCCGGAGGCCCCCCGGCAGGGGGAACACCGGCCGCCCAAGGAGGGCGGGAGGCCGGAAAGGAGGGGAATTTCCTTCAAGGAAGGCCCGCCCTTCCCCCCGGGGGCGGGGATTTGGTATACTTTGGGTCCAGCGCGAGAGGCCGCCGACGCCAGGGTGCGGCGGCGATTTTTTACCCGACGGAGAGGCGACATGGAAAAACTGTATGTGTCCGCGGAGGGGCTGGAGAGGATGAAGGCGGACCTGGCGGAGCTTAATGAGCGGCGGATCCGGGTGGCGGACGCCATTGAGCACGCGCGGAGCCTGGGGGACCTGAGCGAAAACGCGGAGTACCATTCGGCGAAGGAGGAGCAGGCGATGGTGCACGCGCGGATCCGCGACCTGGGGGACAAGATCGCGCGGTCGGTGGTGCGGGACACGGCGGACATGGACATGTCGCGGGTGTACACGGGGGCGACAGTGCGGGTGCTGAACCTGAAGACGAACCAGGAGAGCGTGTACCAGCTCGTGAGCCCGGTGGAGGCGGACCTGATGGCGGGCAAGCTCTCCACGCAGTCGCCCATCGGCAAGGCGCTCATGGGCCTGGCGGCGGGCGAGGAGGCGGTGGCCCAGGTGCCCGCGGGCGAGCTTTCCCTGCGGGTGGTGGACATCAGTTATTAACCGGCCGCGCCGCGGGCGCGGCGGCGCGCCCCGCGGCGCGCCCCGCGTGGAAAGGACAGCGGCATGCCGAAGCGCACAGACCTCAAGAAGATCATGATCATCGGCTCCGGGCCCATTGTCATCGGGCAGGCCTGCGAGTTCGACTATTCGGGCACCCAGGCCTGCAAGGCCCTCCGCGAGGAGGGCTACACGGTGATGCTGGTGAACAGCAACCCGGCCACGATCATGACGGACCCCGAGACGGCGGACCGGGTCTATGTGGAGCCGCTGACCGTCGAATACCTGGAGCGCGTGATCGAGCGGGAGCGGCCCGACGCCCTGCTGCCCACCGTGGGCGGCCAGACCGGCCTCAACCTCTCCGTGGCGCTGGCGGAGCGCGGCATCCTGCACAAGTACGGCGTGGAGCTCATCGGCGCGAAGCTGGGGCCGATCAAGAAGGCGGAGGACCGCGGCCAGTTCAAGGACGCCATGATCCGCATCGGCCTGGAGGTGCCCCGCAGCGAGGTGATCCACTCCATGGAGGAGGCGTGGTCCTTCGGCGCCCTGGTGAACTACCAGGCCGTCATCCGGCCCGCCTTCACCCTCGGCGGCTCCGGCGCCGGCGTCTCGTTCAACAGGGAGGAGTACGGACGCGCCGTGCAGTACGGGCTGGACGCCAGCCCCGTGACCGAGGTGCTGGTGGAGGAGTCGGTGCTCGGCTGGAAGGAGTACGAGCTGGAGGTGATGCGCGACCTGAACGACAACGTCGTCATCATCTGCTCCATCGAGAACTTCGACGCCATGGGGGTGCACACGGGCGACAGCATCACCGTGGCCCCCGCGCAGACCCTCACGGACCGCGAGTACCAGCTCATGCGCGACGCCTCCGTGGCGATCATGCGCGAGATCGGCGTGGACACCGGCGGGTCGAACGTGCAGTTCGCCGTGTGCCCGACAACCGGCCGCCTGGTGGTCATCGAGATGAACCCCCGCGTGTCGCGCAGCTCCGCGCTCGCCTCCAAGGCCACGGGCTTCCCCATCGCCAAAATCGCGGCGAAACTCGCCGTCGGCTACTCCCTCGACGAGATCCGCAACGACATCACGCGCGAGACCCCGGCCTCGTTCGAGCCGACCATTGACTATGTCGTGACCAAGATCCCGCGCTGGGCCTTTGAGAAGTTCCCCGGCGCCGAGGACGCGCTCACGGTGCAGATGAAGAGCGTCGGCGAGACCATGAGCATCGGCCGCACGTTCAAGGAGTCGCTCCAGAAGGCCATCCGCGGCCTGGAGATCGGCCGCTTCGGCCTGGGCGGCGACGGCCGGGGCAAGGGCCTCTCGGCGTCGGACGCGGAGGGCCTCGACCGCGAGACGCTCCTGCGCGCGATGCGCAAGCCCAACCGCGAGCGCCTGTTCCAGATGGCGAACGCCCTGCGCCTCGGCGTGTCCGTGGAGGACCTCTGCGAGGCCACGAAGGTGGACCCGTGGTTTGTGCGCCAGATGCGCGAGATCATTGAGGCGGAGGCCGAAATCCGCGCGACGCCCGACCCGGACGCCGCCACGCTGCTCCGCTTCAAGAAGCTGGGGTTCTCGGACAAGCAGCTCGGCCACCTCTGGGGGAAGACCGACCTCGAGGTGCGCGCCCTGCGCAAGGGACTCGGCGTCATCCCCGGCTACCGGCTCGTGGACACCTGCGCCGCCGAGTTCGCCGCCCACACCCCCTACTACTACTCCTCCTACGACAACGAGGACGAGGTGGAGCTGACGGGGAAGGAGTCCATCATCATCCTGGGCGGCGGCCCCAACCGCATCGGCCAGGGCATCGAGTTCGACTACTGCTGCGTCCACGCGGCCTTCGCCCTGAAGGACGACGGGTACGAGACCGTCATGGTCAACTGCAACCCGGAGACGGTGTCCACGGACTACGACACGTCGGACCGCCTCTTCTTCGAGCCCGTCACCTTCGAGGACGTGATGAACATCATTGACCGGGTGAAGCCGAAGGGCGTCATCGTGCAGTTCGGCGGCCAGACCCCGCTGAACCTCGCCCAGCGCCTCGAGGCCGCGGGCGCGCCCATCATCGGCACCTCCCCCGGCAGCATCGCCCGCGCCGAGGACCGCGAGCTGTTCCGCGAGGTCGTGGAAAAGCTCGGCCTGCTCCAGCCGGACAACGCGACGGCCACCTCCTTCGCCGAGGCCGCCGAAATCGCCGACCGCATCGGCTACCCCGTCATCGTGCGCCCGTCGTTCGTCCTGGGCGGCCGCGCCATGGAGATCGTCTACGACCGCGCCTCCCTCGAGCGCTACATGACCTACGCCGTCGAGGCGTCGCCCCAGCACCCCATCCTCATTGACAAGTTCCTCGAGGCCGCCGTCGAGGTGGACGTGGACGCCATCTCCGACGGCGAACTCGTCGTGGTCGCGGGCATCATGCAGCACATCGAGGAGGCCGGGGTCCACTCCGGCGACAGCGCGTGCATCCTGCCGCCCTACGACCTGCCCGCCGACGTCATCGCGCGGATCAAGGACCAGACCCGCGCCCTGGCCCGCGAGCTCGGCGTGATCGGCCTCATGAACATCCAGTACGCCGTGCGCGGGAGCGATGTCTACCTCCTCGAGGTGAACCCCCGCGCCTCGCGCACCGTCCCCTTCGTCAGCAAGGCCATCGGCGCGCCCCTGGCCAAGCTGGCCGCCCGCGTCATGGCGGGCAGGACCCTGCGCGAACTCGGCTTCACCGAGGACCCCACCCCCGCCTACGTCTCCGCCAAGGAGGTCGTCCTCCCCTTCATCAAGTTCCCCGGCGTGGACATCCTCCTCGGCCCCGAAATGCGCAGCACCGGCGAGGTCATGGGCATTGACGCCACCATGGGCCTCGCCTACGCCAAGAGCCAGATCGCCGCGGGCAACACCCTGCCCACCAAGGGCACCGTCTTCCTCAGCCTCAAGCGCCAGCACCCCGGCGGGGAGGAGGAGATCGCCCGCGGCCTCACCGCCCTCGGCTTCCGCATCCTCGCCACCGAGGGCACCGCCGCCCGGCTGGCCGCCCTCGGCATCGCCGCCGAACAGGTCGCCAAGGTCGGCGAGAGCCGCCCCAACATCCTCGACCGCATCATCAACGGCGACGTGGACTGGATCGTGAACACCCCCCTCGGCGGCGACGCCAAGGAGGATGAGAAGGCCCTCCGCCGCGCCGCCATCGAGCGCGGCATCCCCATCATGACCACCCTCGCCGCCGCCCGCGCCGGCCTCGCCGGCATCAAGGCCCTCCGCGAAAGCACCGCCCACGTGCTCTCCCTCCAGGAATACCACGCCGGCACCTTCGGGAAGTAACACGAGAAAGAAATCGGACCGATCCGACGGATCCGACCGATCGGTCTGATGGAAGTCCTTGTCCGACCGGTCTGACCCGTCCGACTTGTCCGACTTGTCCGACCGCCCCGAGCCCCACCCTGTGCTACCATGCCCGTGCGCGGCGGGCGGGCCGCCGCGCGTTCACGGGAGGCCGGGCATGGCGACACGGCGGGCGTTTCTTCGCGGGGTGGCGGCGGCGGCCGCGGGGGCGGCCCTGCTGCGCCGCGCGGGGGCGGCGGAGTCCGCCGCGCAGCCGAACATCGTCCTCATCCTCGCCGACGACATCGGCTACGGCGACCTGGGGTGCTACGGCGCGCCGGAGGTGAAGACGCCGAACCTGGACCGGCTGGCCCGCGAGGGCGTGCGCTGCACGGACGCCCATGCGCCCGCGTCGGTCTGCTCGCCGACGCGCTACGCCCTCCTCACGGGGCGCTACGCCTGGCGCAGCGAGCGGGGCGACCACATCCTGGACGGCGACGCGCCGCTCGTCATTGAGCCCGGGCGGCCGACCATCCCGTCGGTCCTGAAGGGGGCGGGCTACGCGACGGGGCTGGTGGGCAAGTGGCATCTGGGCCTGGGCACGCCGGAGTCCCCCGTGGACTACAACGGCGAGGTGAAGCCGGGGCCGCTGGAGGTGGGCTTCGACGAGGCGTTCTACATGCCCGCCACGGGTGACCGCGTGCCCTGCGTCTATGTGGAGAACCACCGGGTCGCCGGGCTGGACCCCGCCGACCCCATCCGGATTGACTACAAGAACCCCGTGGGCGACGAGCCGACCGGAACGTCGCACCCGGAACTGCTGAAGATCAAGGCGGACCCCCAGCACTCGAAGGCCATCGTGAACGGCATCAGCCGCATCGGCTACATGGCCGGCGGCCACGCCGCCCGCTGGGTGGACGAGGACCTGGCGGACGTGTTCGCCGCGCGCGCCGCAGCGTTTATCGAAAAGCACAAGAGCGCGCCCTTCTACCTCCAGTTCTGCCCCCACGACATCCACGAGCCGATGGTGCCCCACCCCCGCTTCCGCGGCACGAGCGGGTGCGGGTGGCGCGGCGACGTCATCCACCAGCTCGACGCCGCCGTGGGCCGGGTCCTCGACACGCTGGACCGCCTCGGCCTCGCCGAGAACACGCTGGTCGTCTTCTCCAGCGACAACGGCGGTGCGATCAAGGACACCTATGACGACGGCACGAACGAACTCCACGCGAAGCAGCCGCCGAACGCCCCCTGGCGCGGGCAGAAGGGCCAGCTCTTCGAGGGCGGCCACCGCGTGCCGCTGCTGGCCCGCTGGCCGGGCCGCATCCGCGCGGGGGGCGAGTGCGCCCATTTGCTGGGGCTGGTGGACATGATGACCGTGTTCGCCGACGCCGCGGGCCTGGAGACCCTGCCCGACGACGCGGGGCCGGACAGCTTCGACGTCCTGCCCGCGCTGGCGCGCCCGGAGTTGAAGCGCCTCTACCGCGACCATCTGGTCGTCCAGGCGTACAACAAGAAGATGCTTTCCCTGCGGCGGGGCCCGTGGAAGCTCATCGCGCCGGAGGGGAAGAAACCGGAGCTGTACAACCTGCAGGACGACCCCGGCGAGGAGAGGGATCTGGCGAAAAAGATGCCGGACAAGGTCGCGGAGATGACGGCGGAGCTCGACAAGATCAAGGCCGCCGGACGCACCCGGCCCTGACGAAAAGGAGAGACCCATGAACACCCTTGCGGGAATGATCCTGTGCGCCGCCCTGGCGGCGGGCGCGCCGGAGGCGAAGGACGACGCGGCCCGCGCGCGGGAGCTGTCCGCCCTGCGCTGCGGCATGTTTGTCTGCTGGTCCCTCAGCACCTTCTCGGGGAACGAGTGGACCCGCGGCGTCACGGACCCCGCCTTCTTCCGCGCCGCGGACTGCGACACGGACCAGTGGTGCCGCACGGCGAAGGAGGCGGGCATGGGCTACATCCTCTTCCTCGCCAAGCACCATGACGGGTTCTGCCTGTGGGACACGAAGACGACGGACTTCAAGGTGACGAAGGCCCCCCTGGGCCGCGACGTCCTCGCCGAGCTGCGGCAATCCTGCGACAGGCACGGGCTGAAACTCGCGCTCTACTTCTCCGAGGGCGACTGGGCCTGGATCAAAGAGCCCCTGCCGGAGGACGGCATGAAGCCCGGCGGGAAGAAATGGGGCGACCCCGTGTGGGCGTCCAGCAACAACCCGGACCTCAAGAAGGAGCAGCTCCGCGAGCTGGTCACGGGCTACGGGCCCATCGCCTTCTTCTGGATGGACCACGCCCAGGGCGACGGCGGCCTCGGCCATGCGGAGACCGCCGCCTGGGTGAAACAGTTCCAGCCGGACTGCTTCGTCGGGTTCAACCACGGCGACCCCGCGGGCGACCTCTGCCTGCGCGAGCGCGGCCGCCCCGGCCCCGTCGGCGACGCCGCCGCCTCGGAGTACAACAAGGACGCCGAGAAGGGATACACGGGCTATCTCGCCGCCGAGTTCACCTACCCCATCCTGCCGGCCCACGAGGGCGGCGCCGACTGGTTCTACTCCCTGCCCCAACACGACGCCCTGTGCCACCCCGCCGAAAAACTCTTCGAAGACTGGCTCGGCGCGGAGAAGCACGGCAACCTGTTCTCCATTGACGTCGGCCCCAACTACGACGGCCGCCTCCGCGACATAGACGTGAAAACCCTCCGCGAACTCGGCGAACGCGTGCGGGCCCACCGGGAAGGCCGGAAAACCAAATAGGGAGAACGTCATGACGTGCCGGTACGTTCAGTGTGTTCAGGCGTCAGTAGTATCCAATTGCCGGACAAGACAGGGAAAGGGTCGGAGCCGTTTCAGGCTCAAGGTTTCATCCGCAGCTTCACTTCACTTTCCTCCAAACCGATGGGCTGTAGAACCATGAACAAGCACATTCGCGAAGCGCTGGCGGCGCCGGAGGTCCGGCCGCTCCGGACCGTCCGGCTGAAACACAGCAAGAAATACGACGTGGAGGGGTTCGCCGTCACGCCGGACGGGCGGCTGGCGGTGTACGGGGAGGAGTGTGACCACATCCGCCTGTGGAATCTCGAAACCGGCCGCTGCGCCGCCGTCCTTCAGTCGGAGGGTGGGCAGGTGGGCGCGCTGGCCATCACGCCCGACGGCCGCCGCGTGGTTTGCGGGGGGGATACGGTGCATCTGTGGGACTTGTCCCGATCCCGGACGCCCGTCGTTCTGGAGGGGCACACGGAATTCGTGACATGCGTGGCCATCACCTCCAACGGGCGGATTGCGGCCACAGGGTCGGACAGGGGGAAGCTGTTCCTGTGGGACTGCGCCACGGGAGCGCGTCTGCGCGAACTGAGAGGCCACAAGGACCTCATCCAGGCGTTGCGGTTCACCGAAGACGGAACCCGACTGATCTCCGGAGGATGGGACCACGATCTTCGCGTTTGGCGCGTGGACAGCGGGCGGGTCCTCGCGAGGTTCGGTGGACGCTGCGTCCACGAGCTGGACATCACTCCCGACGGGATGACGGTGGTCGAGACCGGCTGCGGGAAATATGTGCGGGTGTGGAACGTCGCGAAACGACACTGCATCCGCCGCTTCCGCCATTGCGACTCGTGGCCCCGTGTCGCCGTCACCCCGGACGCCCGCTTTATCGTGAACAGGGATCATCTTGCGTGGCACGGCGATGAGACTTTCCTGCTCATCCGAGACGTGAAGACGGGCTGGTGTCTGGCGCGTTGCGCCGGCCACGGGAACCACATTGTCAACGCCTCCCTCCTCCGGGACGGGCGCATGGTGTCCTGCGACTTCGACGGCGTGGTGCATTTCTGGCCGTCCCCCGCTGAAGTGGCCGCGCGGGCGGGGGTCACAGTTTGATGACGATGTTGTCCCGGGGAAGTTTTCGGGCGACGGGGGGGCTGTGGAGGGAGCCGGACCTGCCCGCTATGGGACCAGTTCTGCGATGTGAACGGCTGGCCCGGACGCGGCGAGGGCACGTTTCAGAGGGACCACCTTCTCTTTTCTTCAGACCCCTGACGCTTTTCGGAACGAACCGTGGGCGCTCTTGTGTGTGCGGGGTATGCTTCCCCGCAGGGGAAGCATGTGAATAGCCGGAGGTGACCGATCCGTCGAATGGCCGGCAACGCCGGCCAGGACTCCCCTTCGTCTCGCCTGGGACAGAAAAGGCCCCGGACGGCGTTGCGCGCCGTCCGGGGCCGTTCAGTCAATCAAATGCGGTCGTCAGCTTCTCCGCCGCCGGCTTGCGGCCGCGCCGCCGAGGCCGAGGGCCGCCGCGAGCGCGCCCAGGCCCAGCAGGCCCAGCGCGGGAAGGCCCGACCCGATCGCCAGCGTGAACACCGGGGAGTCCACCGAGGTCA
>JAAYBR010000142.1 GCA_012730045.1 Candidatus Hydrogenedentota bacterium
ACCATTTGGTCCTGTATGCCCCCCCGCAGGAAACACCGCCACACGACACGCCCAGAAACGCCCGCATGGAACCACCTCAACATGGTCCGCTCAATTCAGCCTTTTGCCACGGGCTGCTAGACCCTAAACCCTAAGGTCCCCCCCGCGCTCCTCCACGGTCTTCCTTACGAGGGCGGGATCAAGTTCCGCTGGGGCGCAGTTTTTGGCGGCGCAGAGGGCGGCGGCGATGCCGGCGGCCTGGCCCATCATGGAGCAGGTGGTGCTGACGCGGGCGGAGGAGAGGGCGAGCTGGTCGGCGGAGAAGCAGCGGCCGGCCATGAGCAGGTTGCGCCCGTCGCGCGCGACGAGGCAGCCGTAGGGGATCTGGTAGGGCGGCACCTCGAGCTCGTCCTTGGGCAGGATGTAGGTGCGCTTGTCGTCGTCGGGCTTGTGGCCGTCGAGGTAGAAGGTGCCCATGGCGACGGCGTCGTCGAAGCGCCGTCCGGCGCGCAGGTCGTCCACGCGGAGCGTCTGGAGGCCCGTGATGCGGCAGCCCTCGCGGATGCCGATGATGGGCGAGCAGTGGTCGAGCCGCCAGGGCTTCCCCTCGACCCGCTGGTAGTAGTCCAGCACCTCCAGCATCCGGCGGCGCCCCCGGACCTCCGCCGCCGTGAGCGCCTCGGTGTCCGTGGAGTGGAACATGGGAATCTTCACCTTGAGCGCGTTGGCGCCGGGGCCGTCGGGCCACAGGCTGGTCATGGGCAGGTCCTCCTGGCGGCGGACCGGGTCGAACCAGCCCTCCGGCAGGCGGGGCCGCGTCTCGTCCGCCCCCACATGGCGCACGAAGAACATCATGGACATGGGCAGGGGCAGGCCGTCGCCCGCGCGCCCGCGCTCCACGGCGAAGCCTGCGGCGCGGGCCACGTCGCCGTCGCCGGAGCAGTCAATGACCAGGCGCGCGCGGACCGCCTCGGGGCCGGACTTCCCCGCGACGACGACCTCCGTGAGGACGCCGTCGCGGACCACGGCGTCCACGAAGCGGGTGTGCAGCAGCAGTTTCACGCCACGCCGCAGGAGCATCTCCTGGAGGACGACGGCGAGGATCTCGTAGTGGATGTTGGTGCCGTCGAGGGCGCCGAAGGCCGTGAGGTCGCGGACGATCTCGTCGAAGACCTCGCCCTGGCCCGTCATCTTGCCGCAGAAGTTCGCCACGCCCCCGGCGGTGAGGTCGCCGCCCGTGACGGCGAAGCGCTCCACCAGCACCACGCTCGCGCCGGACTTCGCCGCGGCGCACGCGGCGGAGACCCCCGCGATGCCGCCGCCGATGACCGCCACGTCCGCCGTGTGGCGCACGGGCAGCCGCCGCGACCACTCCACCGTGGCGGGGTCTGCTGGCGCGCCGTTTTCGGCGCGGGCCGCGCCCAGCGGGGCCATCGCGCCCGCGGCCAGCCCCCCGAGAAAGTGTCTGCGTTTCATGCGTGTGCTCCCCCCGCCGCGCTCACTTCCTGGCGTCGAGGGACTCCAGGAAGGCGTCAATGCGGGTGTTTGCCTGCCCGTCCGACCAGGTGCGCGTGTCGTTCATGTCCGCCTCCAGCATCAGCGTGGGTACGCCGTGCTTTTCCTCGAGGCGGCGGGCGAGCTCATACTGGCCGAAGGAGTAGGCGCGGCAGGACCGGTTCGAGTGCATGACAAAGCCGTCGAGGTGGAACTTCTCCACCATGCCGGCCAGGTCGCGCTCGCGGTACTCCAGGCCGTGGTTGATGTAGCCGCCGATGTAGGTGGCGGCGAAGCGGCGGAGGCGGTCGCCGCCGTAGATGTCCGGGGCCTGGTAGCAGAAGCTCTCCGGATAGGTCGAGACCACGAGCGCGGCGCCGCGCTCGCCGAAGCGGGTGGACAGCTCCTTGATCTTGTGCCAGATGGCGAGGTTGTCCCAGCCGAGGCGGTGCCTCTCGCCGGGCACGGCGGCGACGCCGTTGGCGACCCGCCCGTGGAGCTCCTCCAGGAGCTGCTCGTAGTACTCGATGCAGACCTGTGTGCCGCGCAGGGTGACGATGGGGCCCAGGTGGATGAAGGTGTCGAAGGAGTTCATGGGGGCGGGGCGGTGGGCGAGGAGTCCCTGGATCTGGCGCCAGAGGGCGGCGGCGCGCTCCGACAGGTCGAGCACCTCCTCGAACTTGTCGCGGTTGAAGGGCTTTCCGGTGGCGGCCGCGATGGCCTCCATGGCCTCCTCCATCTGGGCGGTCATGTAGTCCACGGCGTGCGGCTCGTCGTCCATCCCGTACTGGTAGGGCGCGTCAATGAAGATGAGCGGCACGTCCCAGATGCGCTGGAGCTCCTGGTACCACTTGGTGACGGTGCCGCAGATGTTGTTGCAGCAGAGGAGGAAATCCGGCTTCGGGAGGCCGCCGATGGGGCTGGTGCCCGTGAAGATCGCGCCGAGGTCCGTGCGCGCGTAGGAGCACAGGTCGCGGCAGAAGCCCCGGTCCTCCGCGGCCTCGCAGAGCGCGTCCGCCATGCGCGAGGCGCCCGCCATGGCGGCGTGGTTCTCCGGGTAGAGCGGGATCACGTCCATGGCGTAGAGCAGCTCCACGGGCGCGCCGCTGGTGATCCAGGCGAGCTTCTGGTCCGTGCCCTCGGCCATCTTCGCGCCCATGTAGTACATGGTCATGATTTCCTTCATGCGGGCGTAGGACTTCAGGGGGACGCGCTGCGTGCTCATGTGTCGCTCCTGTGCCGCGCGCGGGCGCGGCGGTTGTCTGGCCGTCTCAGGTCCGGGCGGCGGCGGTCTCCGCGGCGATCAGCGCCGCGCCGAGGGCGCCCATGGTCTGGGGGGACTCCGGCAGCTCCAGGGGGAGACCCAGGGCCTCCTCCAGGAAGCGCACGACCCCGCTGTTGAGGGCGACGCCGCCGGTCATGACGCAGGGGGCCTGCACGCGCACGCGCGCCGCGAGCGACCCCGCGCGGCCCGCCACGGCGCGGCACACGCCCGCCAGGATGTCCTCCACGGGGCGGTCCTGCGCGAGCAGCGAGATGACCTCGCTCTCGGCGAAGACGGTGCAGGTGGAGGAGAGTTTCGCGGGGTCGGCGCTGCGCAGGGCGCGCGGGCCGAACTCCGCCAGGGGGATCTCCAGCGTGCGGGCCATGACCTCCAGAAAGCGGCCCGTGCCCGCCGCGCACTTGTCGTTCATCTCAAAGCGGCGCACCGCGCCGTTCTCCAGGGCGATGGCCTTGGAGTCCTGCCCGCCGATGTCCACCACACCGCGGGCCTCCGGGAACACCGACGCCACGCCGCGCGCGTGGCAGGTGATCTCGGTCACCGCGCGGTCGCTGCCCGGCACCTTCCCGCGGCCGTAGCCCGTGGCGACGAGGCGGGCCACATCGCCGCGCGCCGCGCCCGCGGCGTGCAGGGCCGCGTCCAGCGCGCGGACGGCCGCGTCGGCCAGGCGCGCGCCGCTCGGCACGACGGCGCTCCCGCGCACGGCGCCCGCGGCGTCTGTGAGGACGGCCTTGGTGGTGGCGGAGCCCGCGTCCACCCCCGCGTAGAGGGGCGCGCTCATGCGCCGCCCCCCCCGCCGAGGGTCTCGAGGAAGGCCTGCACGCGGGTGGTGAGCTGCTCCGGGGGCGTCTGGTGCTGCTCGACGAAGACGGTGACCGAGGGGATGCCGGCATCGGCCAGGCACTTGTCCGCGCGGGGATGGTCAAAGGCCATGGGGTCGCAGAAACTGGTCATGAGGAAGACGACGCCGTCGGCGTTCGCGTTGCGCGCCATCTCCACGAGCTGCCGCCCGGGGTCGTGCCCCGGCTTGTGGAAGGCGGGGCAGGGGCGGCGGGACAGGTAGTTCTCCATGATCAGGTCGAGCGGGTCGTTTCCGTCCGCGTCGGGCAGCTCAAAGGAGCGCGACCCCACGCAGAGGTCGTCGCCCACGATGACGCAGCCGGCGCGCTCGATGGCGTCGGCGAAGTCGCACTGCTGGCACATGCTCCCGGCGACGAGGATGCGCGGGAGTCCTTCGGCATAGGGGGCCCCGGCCTCCTGGGCGAGCGTGTCCAGCAGCGGCTCCAGCAGGGCGAGGTGGTCCGCCTTGTCCATGAGCATGGACGAGAGGACCACGCGGAAGGCGCCGGCCCCGGACAGGAGGCCGGGGTTCATGCGGCGCAGGGCGTAGAGGCGGCGCATGGCGGCCTGGTGGGCCATGCGCAGGCGGACGCTGGACAGGAGGGCCGCGTCGCTCACGGGGCCCGCGAGCTGCTCCACCATGCCGCGGACGCGCTCCAGGTCGGCGCGGAAGTAGCGCCGCGCGGCCGCGCCCTCGAGGCGCGACGGGAGCGAGGTGACCATGACGGGCACGGGGCCGCGCCAGAGGTCGGCCACGTTCTGCATGGTGTCGCAGGTGTGGGCGAACACGGCGACGGAGAGGAAGTCGTACTCGCCCGAGCGCGACGCGTGGAGCGCGCTGCGCGCGAAACTGCACGCGTAGGGCTGGAGCACCTCGTCCGCGCGCCCGGTCCCGCCGCAGTGGCCGAAGACGCGCACGGGCAGGTAGCCTGCGGCGTGGAAAATCTCCTGGGGGGAGTAGGAGCAGAAGAATCCCGCCACGGGGCGGCCCCCGGCGGCGGCCCTCCGCGCGGTCGCGTAATAGTCCGCGCACACCGCGGCGAAGGGTTCCATGAGCAGTGCGGTCCGGTCGGGCATGTCATTCTCTCCCTGTGGCGCGCCCTCCTTCGGGGCGGTTTATCGCCGTGGACGTCTTGGTTCCGGGCGGTCGGTGCCCTTGTTCAGGACCCGGACGTCGTAGCTGTCCCCCGCGAGGAAGACGTCCATGTCCGTGAGCCATTGACTGATGGAGATGGTGCCGCCCCGGTGCAGGGTGTGCGGGTCGTCCTCGTAGATGAAGTAGACCACGTAGTTGCCCCGGTTCACTTTTACGGAGCGGCTGCCGCCGGGGGGGACGGTCATCCGGGTGCCGCCCTCGTCCGAGACGATGGCCACGTCGGCCTCCGCGGCGGCGGTGTTTGTCACCCGGATTTCGTAGGACCCCTCGCGCAGGCGGTGGGAAGTCTTGGGCAGCTGCGCTTTCGGCTTGTACGAGCGGCCCGCGTTCGGGTCGCCGCTTTCCGCCTCCCGCTGGCGGCGGCTGCCGCCGCTCACGCGGACCCGGGGCGGCCGCTCCGCCGAAATGGAGGTGGAGACCGGCCGCGGGGCGGGGGCCTCCCGGAGGTCCGCCTCCTCCGCGGGGAGCGGCTCTTCGACGGCTTCCGGGGCGGGTTCGGCGGCGGCGGGGGCCTCCTCCACGACGGGCTGTCCCTGCTGGACGAAGGATCCGCTCTTGCGGACCAGTTTTCCGTCCTCAAACCGCGCGGTCACGCTGGAGCCCTGTCCGTCGCTCCACCGGTAGATGGCGACGGTCTTTTCGTCCGTCGGCTCCGTCAGGGGCTGCCCCTCGGCGCCCAGCACCTCCAGCACCTCCTGGAGTGTCATGCCCTCGCGGACCTGTTCAAACAGCTCCCGGTCCACCACCATGTCCTCGTCCGACACCTTGGGCCGGTCGTTCTCCGGGTCAATCACGGTCTTGCGGGAAAGGCGGCCGTCCTCGAAACGCGCGAGAAAACTCATCCCCTTCTCGTTCCAGCGGTAGACCGCGTTGTTTCCCCTGGCTCCGGCGATCAGCACCGTTGGCTGCCCGATCACCTCGGAGATTTCCTGCATCGTCATGCCTTCTTGAACCTGCTGCAGCGCCTCCAGGGTCAGCGCGGGCGCCGGGTTGGCCTGTGCGGCGGGGGGCGGGGCCGTGTCGGGCGCCGGGGCCGGGCTGGCCGGACTCTGCGCGGGGGAGGGGAGGGGGGAGGCCGGTGTCTGGGCCGTCGGCACGGGCGCGGGGCCTGTGGGGCTCTGGGCGGCGGGGGCGGCCCCCTTTCCGGGCTGCGCCCCCCCGCAGGAGGAGAAGCAGCCGGGAACCGTCAGCAGGGCCGCGGCCGCGGACAGAAACAGCACTCTCCCGCAAAGCCGGAAGCCTGGGAGCGTGTCATGCCTCATCGCGCGTGTTCCTTCGGTCGGGGCCGCCGTCGGCCACCCCCCTAGTATCCAATGCGGCGCGCGGATTTGCAAGCCCGAAGGGCGGAAATCCGGCGGGCGCGCCCCCGCCAAACAGAACGCGCCCCCGCCGCCGGAGGGCGACAGGGGCGCGAAAGACGCCCGGAGGGAGCGCGGATCACATGGCCGCGAAGAGCGGGGCCAGCACCAGCGCGATCACGCACATGAGCTTGATGAGGATGTTGATGGACGGGCCGACGGTGTCCTTCATCGGGTCGCCGCAGGTGTCGCCGACCACGGCGGCCTTGTGGGCGTCGGAGCCCTTGCCGCCGAAGTGGCCTTCCTCGATGTACTTCTTGGCGTTGTCCATCGCGCCGCCGGAGTTGGCCATCTGGATGCCCACCATGACGCCGGTGGCGATGGCGCCGACCAGCATGCCCGCGAGGCCCGCGGGGCCCATGGCAAGCCCCATGATGACCGGGGCGACAATGGCGAGGGCGCCGGGAAGCAGCATGCCGGTGATGGCGCCCTGGGTGGCGATGGTGACGCACGTGGTGCTGTCGGGCAACACGCCCTCTTTGCCTTCGCGCAGGCCGGGGATTTCACGGAACTGGCGGCGGACTTCCTGGATCATGGTGTCCGCGCACTTGCCCACGGCGCGGAACAGCATGGAGGAGAAGAAGTAGGGGAGCATGGCGCCGATCAGGATGCCGCCGAGAATCTTCGGATTGTCAAGGGAGATGTCCGTGATCTTGGCGGAGAGGATGAACGCGCTCAGGAGGCCGATGGCCGCGTACGCCGCGGAGCCGATGGCGAAGCCCTTGCCGATGGCCGCCGTGGTGTTGCCCACCGCGTCCAGGTTGTCGGTGATCTTGCGGACCTTCGGGTCCATGTGCGCCATTTCGGCGATGCCGCCCGCGTTGTCCGCGATCGGGCCGTAGGCGTCCACCGCCACGACCATGCCCGTCGTGGCCAGCATGCCGAGGGCCGCAATGGCCACGCCGTACACGCCCGCCACATGGTAGGCGAGGATCACCGCAAGGCCCAGCACCAGCACCGGCGCGCCGGTGGAGGCCATGCCGACCGCCGTGCCCTCGGTGACCGCGATGGCCGGGCCGGTCTGGCACCGCTCGGCAAGCCGCTGCACCGGCTTGTAGCTGCCGGAGGTGAAGTACTCGCTGACGAAGCCGACCACGCCGCCGGAGACCACGCCGATGACGCAGGCGTGGGCCGGGCCGTAGGCGCTGTACGCGACGCCGTCAAGCGTGAACCCCGAACCCTTCAGGAAGGCATAGACATACACGCCGCCCGCGGCGAGCAGCGCGCTCACGTAGGTGCCCATCATCAGGGCGCTCTGCGGGTTGCTCTTGGCGAAAATCTTGACGTACATCACGCCCACGATGGAGGCGAGAATGCCGATGGCCGCCGTCCAGAACGGGAACGCGCGGATGTAGTCCGGGAAGTCCGGGCCCATCTGCGTGGACACGACCGCCGCCACGGCCAGCGCCGCGATGATGGACTCGACATAGGACTCGAGCAGGTCGGCGCCCAGGCCGGCCACGTCGCCCACGTTGTCGCCCACGTTGTCCGCGATCACGCCGGGGTTGCGCGGATCGTCCTCGGGGATGCCCGCCTCGACCTTGCCCACCAGGTCCGCGCCCATGTCGGCGCCCTTGGTGAAAATGCCGCCGCCGGAGCGGGCGAACAGCGCGACCAGCGACGCGCCCATGGCGTAGCCGTTGACGATGTTCGGGTCGCCGTTGAACATCTTGTACACGATCACGAGGCCCAGCATGGCGATGCCGACCACGCCCATGCCCATGACCGCGCCGCCGGAGATGGCGATGTCCAGCGCGGCCTTCACGCCGCCGGACTCGGCCGCCGCCGCCGTGCGCGCGTTGGAGCGCGTGGCGATGTACATGCCCAGAATGCCCGCGAGGCAGCTCGCGACGGCGCCGCAGTAGAACGCCACGCCCGTCATCCAGTTAAGGCCGAACTCGGGCTTCGCGAAACCCATGGCGCAGAAGAGGACGAAGATGACGGTCACGAAGCTGAAGACCCACTGGTATTCCTTCTTCAGGAACGCCGCCGCGCCCTTCTGTATCTCGCTGGACAGGAATGCCATCCGCTCGGTGCCCTGCGGCTTGCCCAGCACATAGCGGGCGAGATACGCCACGAAAAGCAGCGCCGCCACGGCGCACAACCCAGACGCTTTCAAGAACATGTCAAATCTCCTTCCGGTTGGGAACCACACACTGTCTGTTGAAAAAACACACGCAACCCGCCGTCCCCGGCGGGGTCATCTTGTCGCCGTCCGTCATGCGGGCTCCGCGCCCGCCGTCCGCAGCGCCTCGCACGCCGCCCGCTGCGCCGCCTCCTTCTTGGACCGGCCGCACCCCCTGCCGGCGGCGCAGCCGTTCACGAAAACCTCGATCTCAAACTCCTTGCAGTGGTCCGGTCCTTCGGCGGAAACCACCTCGAAGCGCGGCAGGCCCAGCCCCGCCGCCTGGCAGTGCTCCTGCAGGCGCGACTTGTAGTCCGACGCCTGCCCGGCCGCCCCGGCGCGCGTGAACTCCGCGCGGAACACCCGCCTCACCAGCGCCTCCGCCGCCCGCCAGCCCCGGTCCAGATACACGGCCCCGATCAGGGCCTCCATGCAGTCCGCCAGCAGGGAAACCCGCTGCCGCCCGCCGGAAATCTCCTCGCCGCGCCCCAGCAGGATCAGGGGCGCAATGTCGAGCGCCTCCGCCACCCGCGCCACCGTTTCCCGGTTGACCATGCCGGCCCGCATGCGGCTGTACTCGCCCGGTGTCTTTCCCGGAACCTTGTCCACAAAATGGTGGGCCGCCGCCAGCCCCAGCACCGCGTCTCCCAAAAACTCCAGGGACTCGTAGTCCCCCCCGCCGCCTTGCACCTCCGCCACGCGCGAGGCATGGGTGAACGCCTGTTCGTACAGCGACAGATTGCGGGGAGATACGCCCAGCCGCGCCGCAAAGCCGCGCAGCTGCGCCTCCCGTTCCGGCGTCACGCCGGACTCTTGGACGGACTCATCCATATCGTGTGTTTGGGAGATGCGCAAAACCGGGGAAATAGTAGCGAGTTCCGGGGTGTGAATGCAATTTTCTGCCATCTGCGCGCCTGAAACCCCGTTTTTCAGGGGTTTCAGGCCCGTTTTTCGCAGTATGCACCTGCGGTGCCGCGGAACCGCGCATCTGCCCCCCGAACAAAACAGCGCGCCCGGGCTGTCCTGTCCAAACGGCGAAAAGCCCGGGCGCGTTCGAATCGCTCAGTTGCCGCCCATCTTTCCCTTGATGTACTTGATGGCGTCGCCCACCGTTTCAATCTGGTTGGCGTCGTCGTCAATCTCCAAGCCGAACTCCTCCTCGAGGGCCATGATGATTTCGGTCTGGTCCAGCGAGTCCGCATTGAGGGTGTTGCGAAGGTTGGCCTCCTCCGTGATCTCCTCCAGTTTCCGGTTCAACCGGTCCGCAATGATTTCCTTGACCTTCAGGATGATCGCATCGTCTGTCATGGCTGGGTTCCTTTTCGTTTGCCGCACGGTCCACTGTGCGGAGTGACTTCCGGTGTATGCCTTTCGCGCGGCGGCTGCCCTGCAACACCGCCCGCCGTCTTCACTCATTCGGGAAAAGTATGTCACCGCCGGACGAAGCAAGTCAAATTGTTTGCCGTCAAACGGTTCGTCCTCAGGGGGCCGCCACCCCGGCGGTGTCCAGGGCGTCCAGCACCCGGACCAGTCCCGGGGAGACGGCGTAGTAGGCGTCCACCGCCTTTCGCCCGCCCGGGGAAGCGGCCAGAATCTTGTCACGGAAGGCCCGCAACCGCGCGGCGGCGGCGCTCGACGAGCCGAATATGCGCGAGAGGAAACAGCCGGAGGCGTTGTCAGAGGGCGTGCATTCCGCCCCCTCCACGAGATGACAGGCGATGTGCGGGAAGAAGCGCGGGAAGGAACCGTAGTTGTCAAAGTTGCGCTCCGGCCGCCCGCAGGTGTGGACGTTTCCGTTGCTCAGCATGCCGGTGAGGCGGTGCTGGTTGGAACGGTTCAGCAGGCCCGATCCCGAAGAGCCGCCCTCCGTGACACCCTCCAGCCAGTTGACGCGGATCTGGTCCTCATACGCTGTGGTGCACAGAAGATCGGTGCATTCATCGTGGCTGGGGTTCACCACGACTCCCCGGCAGGTCTTGAGCGGGGTGCCCGCGGGGTAATGAAACCCCCGCACCTCGTCCCCCGCAACGGGGTCTGACGAGTCCCATCCGGCCCATGCGCGGCCATAGGCCCCGACCGGCGCGGCGTCCAGCAGCAGAAGTTTTCCGTCGTAGGTGCCCGTGTCCGCGAGAAACGCCTCGCAGCCGCTCCGGGGAAGCCCGTCCACCTCCGGCGCCGTGCCGTCCGGGGCGCAGGTGCCGGTGCGGTAGTCCCAGAAGACATCCACGCCCCCCGGCCGGATGAAAGCCCCCTCAAAACAGTGGTGGGCCGTGATGAACAGGGGCTTCAGGTCGGGGGTGCCCGCGCGGTTGAGCAGGGTGCCCGAGCACTGCGCCTGCCCCAGGCCGGTGGCGATGATCAGAATGCCCTCGCCCGTGGAGATTTCCCACGCCGCCGGGTCGGTCTCGCAGTCGGCGGGGGCGGGGCAGGGGTCGGCCTTTTCCGCCTTCTCTGTGAAGAAGGTGAAGAAATGCGACACCGCCTCCACATGCAGGGGCGGCAGGGCACCGTCGGGCGATTCCAGCACGAGCACGGCCTCTTCGCCGGAAACGGTGGGCAGCCACAGGCCGTGGACATCGGCGTCGGCCGCGGTGTAGGGGCCATGGACGCGGCCGCCGGCCGCGTTGGTCACAAAAAGCGTCTGGCCGGGGCTGAAACCGCCGACATCCACCCGCAGACGGACCGCCAGCGCCCCCGCGCTCGCGATGCCCGCGACAAAACGCGTGGTTTCCCCGTCGCGCTGCCCGGCGCCAAACAGTTCATGGGCGTCCAGCCCCAGGGCGACGCCCTCGGCCACCTGCAAGGCGCCCTTTTCCGCCGCCGCCGCCTTGAGCGCCGCGTTCTTTCCCTGGAACGCCGTCACCACGCGCACGGGCCGCGCCGGTGTGAGCAGGTCTTGGACCAGCTCCGGGGGCAGGGGGTGGCGCTGCGCCTCCAGCAGGTCCAGATCGGCCTTTGCCGGGGGAAGATAGACATAGTCCGCGTGTTCCGCGAAGGCAACACCCGCGAGGAGCGCGGCCGCCAGCATCCAGCATGACTTGCTCATGTGATCACCCGGTCCTCTCGTGTCGGATGCCCCCCGGGATGCCCCAGCCCCCCGCATTTTACCCCAAACCCTTCTCGCACCGCAGGTACAGGTCGTTTCCGAAAAGCGCCAGCAGCGGGCGGCGCGCGCACACGCCGGTTGCCAGCCGTACGAGCGGATGGGATGCGAGTTTCCGCGTGACCCGGTAATCGGCCCCCCGCAGGAGGTCCGGGTCCACCCACACCCGCAGTCCGGCGCGGGGCAGCCCGGCCTCCGCAGCGGCGCGCCGCAGTTCGCCCGGGGTGTACTCGTGCAGGTGCACGCGGTCCATGACGGCAAACTGCCCGTCCACGTCGCGCGCCGTGTCCGGCGCCATGCGCCGCAGCAGGGGCCGGGCCAGCGGCCACACGATGGTCCGGAAATGCCGGTTGGGCGTGGTGTGGGCCAGCAGGAAACCGCCCGGCTTAAGGACACGCCACATTTCGCGCAGCAGGAGCACGCCGCCCTCGCGGTCCTGGTGCTCCAGAATGTCCCCCGCAAACACCCGGTCGAAGGTCGCTCCGGCGAAGGGGAGCCGCATGGCGTCGCCCCGGACCAGCGCGGTGCCGGGCGCGGTGTTGCGTGCAATGCGGCAGGCGGCGGGCGAGTAGTCGAGCCCGAACGTGTGCGCGCCGGTCTCCGCCACCGCGCGGAGCAGGTCGCCCCGCGCGAAGCCGATGTCGAGCACGGCCATGCCGGGCGCGGGCGCCAGCAGGGCGAGGTGCTTGGCGCGCAGGGCGGACAGTTCGCCCCTGCGGTGGGCCTCATAGCCCTCGATCGCCTCGCTGAGGTAATAGGCGTCGTCGTAGACGTCCGGGGGAAGCGTGTGCTGCGGGCGCGCGGTCATGGCCGCCTCACGCGAGGCGGCCGGCGAGCCACTCCGCAAAATGCAGGGGCTTCCGGTCCGTCAGATGGGTAACCTGCTGGCGGCAGCTCGTGCCCGACACGATCAGCGCCGTGTCCGCGGGCAGCGCGTTGATCATCCGCACCAGCGGCTCCGCCACCTTCACCGAGAGGGCGTACTTGTCCTTCATCGCGCCGAAGGCCCCGGCCATGCCGCAGCACCCCGAGTCCAGCAGGGAGGCCTCCGTGCCCGGCACGCGGCCCGCCGCGCGGAGGATCACCGCCGGGTCCGACACGGCCTTGGCGTGGCAGTGGACATGCACGGCCGCGCGCGCGGGCGCGCCGGAGAAACGCAGCGCGTCCGGCGACTCCGCCAGCAGGCGGTCCGCAAACTCCTCAAAGAGGACGCAGCGCGCGGCGGTCTCCTCCGCGCCCGCAACGCCCAGCTCGCGGTAGTCCTCGCGGAACATGGAGAGGCAGGAAGGCTCCAGGAAGAGCACCGGCGCGCCGGAGCCGCGCAGCGCGGCGAGGTTCCGTTCGCCGAAGCGCCGGGCCACGTCGAGACAGCCCATGCTGAACGCGGGCCGCCCGCAGCAGGCGTGGCCCTGGATTAGGCGCGGCGCGAAGCCCGCCGCCTCCAGCACGCGCACGGCGGCTTTCCCGATTTCCGGCTCGTAGTGCCGCACGAAGCAGTCGTCCCACAGGAGCACCTCGCCGCGCGGGGCCTGGCGTGCGCCGCCAGTCCGGGCGTGGAACCACCGGTCAAAGCGCTCCGCCGCGAATGCCGGCAGCGGGCGCTCCGCGCTGATGCCCAGCATCCGCTCGGCGGCGAGGCGCGCGGGCCGCCACCGCTGGAGTGCGTTGGCCGCGCCCGGCGCGAGGCTGCACAGTTCGCCGAGCAGGTCCACGCGGCTGAACACCCGCGCGGCCAGGGGCACCCCGTGGCGGCGGTGGCGGGCGTGGAGCAGCTCCGCCTTGAGCAGCGGCAGGTTCACGTTCGACGGGCACTCGCCCGCGCAGGCGCGGCACGACAGGCAGTTGCTGACGGCCTGCTCCAGCTCGTCGGAGAGGAGCGGCCCGTCCGGCGGGGAAATGCGCCCCTCCAGCACGGCACGGATGATGGTGGCGCGCCCCCGCGTGCTCATGATTTCCTCGCCCGTCGCCTGGAAGGTGGGGCACATGGTTGGCCCGTCCTTGCGGCAGCCGCCGCAGCCGTTGCACTGGTCGAGGTTCCCCTGGAACGACTTGTCCTTCGCGGCGAAGGCCAGTTCGGGGTCGAAGGGCAGGGGAGGGGTGTCCCCCTCCCAGCGCAGGCGCGTGTCAAAACGGCACGATCCGTCGTCAATGATCTTGCCCGGGTTCAGCAGGTTCCCGGGGTCGAAGGCCTTCTTGATTTCGCGCATGAGCGCGGAGAGCTCCGGGCCAATCTGGTCCGCGACAAACTCCGTGCGCGCGATGCCCACGCCGTGCTCCCCGGCGAGGGAGCCGCGGAAACTCCGGCACAGGGCGGCGACCTCCTCCGCGAACATGCGGTACTTCGCGCGGTCCCCCGGCGTGCGCAGGTTGAGCACGGGCCGCACATGCAGCAGCCCGGCCCCGGCGTGCCCGTAGAACGACGCCTCGACTTCGGCGCGGGCGAAGAGGGCGCGCAGCGCCGCCGTGTATTCCGGCAGGCGCGCGGCGGGGACGCACACGTCCTCGATGCCGGGGACCGGCTTCGCCAGGCCCGGGCGGCCGGTCAGCAGGGAGAGCCCCGCCTTGCGCAGGCCCCACACCATCGCCATCTCCGCCGCGTTCGCGCAGACCTTTTTTCGCACGCCGGGGAACCGTTGCGCGAGCTCCGCCAGGCAGTCCCCCTCGTTTCCGTAGAACTCGACCATGAGAAAGATGCGGCAGGGCTTCGCGTCCAGCTCCAGGAAATCGCGGGCCGGCTGGAAGGCGCGCTGGCCCCGCGTCTGGTCGAAGAGCACGTCGTCCACGTATTCGATGGCCACCGGCGCGAGGGCCTGGAGGGCCGCCGCCGTGTCAAAGGACTCGGCGGGGTCGTCAAAGAAGAGGATCGCCAGCCCCTTGCCCTTCGGCAGGGGGGTGACCCGCAGGGTCGCCGAAAAGACGAGGCCCAGGGTGCCCTCGCTGCCGCCGATGATCTTGGACCAGTCGGGGCCGCCCGCCCCATGCGCCCGCACATACCGGTCGAGGCCGTAGGCGGGCCAGCGCTTGCAGATGCCGTCGTGGAAGCGCTCCCGGATAATGTCCGTCCGCGCCAGAATCGCCGCGTCGAGGCCCGCCGCCCCGCCGAGCGGCAGCGGCGCTCCCGGGCCAAGCGTCACCACGGTGCCGTCCGCCAGGATTGTCTCCACGGAGACCGTGTGGTCCACCGTGGTGCCGTAGACCGGCGCGCGCGCGCCGGAGGAGTTGTTGCCGAGCATGCCGCCCACGGTGGCGCGCGAGCTGGTGGCCACATCCGGGCCGAATGTCACCCCCATCGGCTGGAGGAAGGCGTTGAGCTGGTCGAGCACCACCCCCGCCTGCACCGTGACCGTCCCTGCCTCCGCGTTGTATCCGAGAATGGCCCGGTTGTGCCGGGCCAGGTCCGCCACGATGCCGTTCCCCAGCGCCCCGCCCGTCAGCCCGCTGCCCGCGCCGCGGGCGGTCAGGGGCACGCCGGCCTCCGCGGCGGCGCGCACGAGGGCGGCCGTTTCCGCCGCGCTGCGGGGGAACGCGACGGCGGCGGGCTCAACGCGGTACACCGACGCGTCGGTGGCGTAAAGGGCGCGGGTCAGGGGGTCGCGGCGCAGTTCGCATCCCGAGGCGCGGGCGATGCCGTCGCATTTCCTGTCAATGTCCATGAAGCGTCGGGTTCTCCTGGTTCGCGGGGCGGTCAGTCCGCCTCCGTGTCGCCCATGCCGAGGTTCTCCACCTTGATCTCCACCCGCCCCTTCTCGCGCAGCAGGCGCGCCTCGTGGATGTGGAAGCCCTCGGCGGCCTCCACCTGGAGGCTGCGGTCGAACTTGGCGAGCAGCTCGTCGAGCTGGGGGCGGTTCTCCGTGTTCAGGCGGCGCGCCACGTCGGGGTGCACCTGGAGGATGAGCTGCCGCTCCTTCGTGCGGCAGAAGAGCCCGGTGAGCTGGCGCATGACGTCAAAGGTCATGGTGGTGACGCTGCGGACCATGCCGCTGCCCTCGCAGTAGGGGCAGGGCTGCGAGAGCGCCTTGAGCAGGTTGTGCTTCACGCGCTTGCGCGTCATCTCGATCATGCCCAGCTCACTCACCTCGCTCACGGTGAACTTGGCCCGGTCGCGCTTCAGCGCCTCGGCGAATTTCTTCATCAGCGTCCGCCGGTTGGCATGGGACTCCATGTCTATGAAGTCAATGACGATGATGCCGCCGAGGTCGCGCAGGCGCACCTGGCGCGCCACCTCCTCCGCCGCCTCCAGGTTCGTCTGGAACACCGTGTCCTCCAGGCCCTTCTTTCCCGTGAAGCGGCCCGTGTTCACGTCAATGGCGATCAGGGCCTCCGTCTGGTCTATGCAGAGGTAGCCCCCGCTCTTCAGGTAGACCTTGCGCCGCAGCGCCTTGGTGATCTCGTCCTCGATCCCCAGCTTCTCAAACAGCGGCAGGCGGCCGGCCTGGAACTTCGCCCGGGGCTTGAGGTGCGGCGAGTAATGCTCCAGGAAGCTGCATATCCGCGCGTGCTCCATCTCGTCGTCCACGACCAGTTTCTCAAACTCGTCGCTGAACAGGTCGCGCACGGCGCGCAGGATGACCCCCAGGTCCTCGCGCAGCAGGGCGGGGCCCTTCGCGGTGTCGAACTTCGTGCGCACGGCCTCCCAGGTGTCCTTGAGGTACTGGATGTCCTTCTCGAAGGCCTCGCGGCTCTTGCCCTCGCCCGCCGTGCGGCTGATGAGCCCCAGCCCCTCCGGCTTCAGCTCCTTCATGAGCTTGCGGATGCGGTCCCGCTCCGCCTGCCCGTCTATCTTGCGCGAGATGCCCAGCGTCTTCACCGTCGGCATCAGCACCAGGAAGCGCCCCGGCAGGGTGATGAAGTTGGACAGGCGCGGCCCCTTCGTGCCCAGGCGGTCCTTGAGGACCTGCACCATGATGTACTGGTCCTTCTTCAGCATGGTCTCGATGGGCTGCTGGCGCGCGCGCTTCGCCCGCGTTTTCGCGCGGGGCACCCCGTCCACCAGCTCGATGTCCCCGGTGCCCTCGGCGCCCGCGATGTCCGACACGTACAGGAAGCCGTTCTTCTCCGTGCCGATGTCTATGAAGGCCGCCTGGATCCCCGGAAGCACCGCGTCCACGCGTCCCCGGTAGATGTTGCCGACGATGCTGCGGTTTTCCTCGCGCTCGACCATGAGCTCGGCGAGGCGCCCGTCCTCCAGCACGGCGATGCGCGTCTCGAGGGGGTTCACATTGATGGCGAGATGTTTCTTCATTTCTTGGTCCGTTTTTCGCGCGCGCGCGTCCGCGCTCAGCCGACGGCGAGGCCAGGGCCGCGCGCGCGCACGTTGAACAGCAGGCCCACGCCCGCCATGGTGGTCATGTAGAAGTTCCCGCCGTAGCTGAGGAACGGCAGGGGGATGCCCGTGACCGGCAGCAGGCCGGCCGTGATGGCTATATTAACAAAAACGTGGAAGGCGAGGACCGTCACGGTGCCCGCGGCCAGCAGCGTGCCGGTCATCTCCGGGCAGTCGCGGGCGAACATGAGCCCCCGGAGCAGGAACAGGAGGAAGACGGCGATGACGGACACGGAGCCCACAAACCCGAACTCCTCGGCGAGGAGCGAGTAGATGAAATCGGTGTGGTGCTCGGGCAGGTAGTTGAGCCGCGTCTGCGTGCCCTTCAGGAACCCCTTGCCCGCGATGCCGCCGCTGCCCACGGTGATCCGGCTCTGCATGGTCTGCCAGCCGCTGCCCTCGGGGTCGTGCTCCGGGTGGAGGAAGGTGTAGATGCGCTGCTTCTGGTAGTGCTTCAACTCGAAGAACACCCTGGGCTCCGCCGGCTTTTCGGGGTCAAACCCGCTCATCTGCCACCAGAGCGCGGGGAACACCGACAGCCCGATGAGGACCACGAGGAGAAGGTGGCGGATGCGGCAGCCCGCCACGAAGAGCATCACCAGCACCAGCGGCCCCATGCAGGCGGCCGTGCCGAGGTTGGGCTGCTTCAGGATGAGGCCCATGGGCAGGACGGTCAGCAGGAGCGCCAGGACGAACCAGGGAAACCTCCGGATGCGCGGCCCCAGGCGGGACAGGTACCACGTGAGGAACAGCACCATGATGAGCTTGGACAGCTCGGAGGGCTGGAGCCGCGCGGGCCCCAGCACGAGCCAGCGCTCGCTGCCCTTGGCCTCCGTGCCGAAGAAGAGCACCAGCACCAGCGTCAGGAGGGCGGCGGCGTAGAGCAGCGGCGCCGTGGCGACGATGAAGCGGTAGTCGAAGCAGGCGATGAACAGGGCCGCGCCGCTTCCCGCCAGGAAGTAGGCCATCTGCCGCTTGAAATAAATGATGTCGCTGCTGCGGCTGGCGCTGTACAGCAGGGTGAACCCCACCGCCGCCAGCAGCAGCGTGGCCAGCGTCAGAAACCAGTCCACCCGCCTGAGCGCGCGCCAGTCGAAGACGCGCACGCTGATGTCCTGGTACTGGATGAGGGGGTTCCCGTGCATGGTCACTCCTCCGCGGCCGGGGCGGGGGCGGGCGGTTCCGGCCCGCGCTCGCCGTAGAAATAGCTGATCACGTCCTTCGCGTGGGGCGCGGCCACCGAGCTCCCGTGGTGCCCGTGCTCAATCAGGATGCACAGGGCGATGCGCGGCTCACGGTCGAGCACGCCCGCGACAAACCACGCGTGGTCGCGCATGTGCCAGGGGATGTCCTCCTCCGTCGCGTACTGCTCGTGGTGCGCCAGCGACATCACCTGGGCCGAGCCCGTCTTGCCGATGATGTCGAAGCCGGGCATGAACGCCGCGTGCCCCGTGCCCGTCGGCGGCGGGGGCCCGTCCTCCACGCAGCGCCGCAGCCCCGCGCGCACGGTCTCTATGGTGGCCTCGCTGAACATCGGGTCGGAGACCAGCGGCCCCGTCTCCTGGGCGAGGAAGGGGCGCACGCGCCGCCCGCCGTTGACGATGCCGGCCATCATGACGGCGTTCTGCAGCGGCGTGGTGCAGGCGCTGCCCTGGCCGATGCTGAGGTTGACCGTGTCGCCGTTGTACCATTTCCGGTCCCACTCCTGCTTGTCGGCGAACACCCGCTGCTTCCACTCGCGGTCGGGGATCAGCCCCGCCGCCTCCCCGGGCAGGTCCAGCCCGGTGGGCTCCCCCAGCCCCATGGCGTGGGACCACTTGGATATCTTGTCCACCCCGAGCTTGAGCCCCACATTGTAGAAGTACACATCGCAGGAGAACGCGAGGGCCTCGTCCACCGAGGCCGTGCCGTGGCCCGAGCGCTTCCAGCAGTGCCAGTAGCGGCTGGCGCCGTCCAGCGCGAAGCGGCCCGGGCAGAAGAAGGTGCTCGACGGGGTCACCAGGCCCTCCTCGAGGGCGGCCGCCGCCAGCACGATCTTGAACACGGACCCCGGCGGGTACACCTCGCGGAAGGCCCGGTGCGACATCCGGTTGGGCTTCGTTCCCGACAGCAGCTCCGCCCGCTCCTCGTTGTGGCCCCGGGTCACGAAGACCCCCGGGTCGTAGCCGGGGCTGCTCGCCATGGCGAGCACGCCCCCCGTGTCCGCCTCCAGCACGACAACGGCGCCCACCTCGCCCCGCAGCAGCTCCTCGCACCGGCGCTGGAGCCCCAGATCCAGCGTGAGGTGGAGCGCCCCGCCGGATTTCGGGCGCACGGGGGGCGCCTCCACGTCGAGCAGGTGCCCCCGCGTGTCCCGCCGGGCGATGTACGGGCGCCCTGTTCTGTCCGTGCGCAGCTGCGGCTGGCCCGACGCGTACTTGGTCACCAGCATGTAGCCGTCCTGCCCGTGCAGCACCTTCTCATACTGCCGCTCCAGGCCGTCCTTGCCCACGAGGTCCCCCAGCTTGTACCCCTCCTCGCGCCAGCCCTCCAGCTCCGTGTCGTTGATCTCCCCCAGAAATCCCAGCAGCTGCCCCGCCGTTTCGCCGTAGTGGTAGCGCCGCTGCGGGCGCACCACCGTCGAGAGGCCCGGCAGCGCGTGCTGGTGCTCCTCCACCCGCACGAAGTCCGCGCGCGTCAGGTCGCGCTTGAGGATGATCTGGGTGAACGGCGCCCCCCGGAGGTCCGCCACGCGTTTCAGCAGCCCTTCCGGGTCCACCCCGATCAGCTCGCAGATTTTCGCCGCCACCTCCCCCAGCCGTTCCTTGGGGCATTCCCCCGGCACGAAGACCGCGTCCGCGCAGGCCCGGTTGTCCGCGAGGATTTCCCCGTTCGCAGCGCAGATGACGCCCCGGTCCGCCGTCAGCCGCTTCTGCGACACGCGGTTCTGGTCGGCCATGCGGGCAAACTCGTTCAGGTTCACCACCTGGAGCCACCAGAACTGCGCCCAGAGCAGGGCCATGGCCAGCGTGAGGCCCACGCCGATCCACTGGACGCGGCCCTCCACCCCCTCGTAACGCTGGGGTTCGTTCCGTGACGGCATGGCTCAGCCCAGTTCCCGGGTGAACGCGTCCCGCTCCGGACGCCCCCACACCGCGTCCAGGAGCATGAGGACGATGGGCGTCACCAGGGCCGTGTAAAAGGCCGAGGGCACCGTCACCGCGCCCAGGGGGTAGAGCAGCCCCAGGCCCGGCTGCTGCACGTACTGGATCAGCGTGAAAAGCGCCCCCTGCACCAGGGCGCCGGTGAAGACAAAACCCGCCTTCACCGCCGCGTGCTCCGTCACGAGGCGGGTCGAAAGGCGCCCGACGAGGAAGCCCACCAGCACGTAGCACAGCACATGGTGCCCCAGCACGGAGCCCACGGCGATGTCCTGGTAGAGCCCCCCGATGACGCCGGTGAGCATGGCGCGCTCCTCGCCCTCGTGGATGGCGAAGAACACCA